>NZ_JBSVXG010000179.1:0-12151 GCF_054070595.1 Pseudomonas sp. SDO55104_S430
CATACATGCACCTCTTACTCATGTTATGCCCGAACACAAAATTTCTGACACTCCCGATTTGCGAACAACACGAAACCCTGTGGGAGCGGGCTTGCTCGCGAAGGTCGCGCCTCGGTCCTACGGCAAGCGCAGTGTCACTTCCACCCCGCCCTCAACATTGCCAATCTGCAATGTCCCACCATGCAACTTGGCAACCTCCTCCACAAAGTTGAGCCCCAACCCCGTGCTCTTGCGCCCACTGTCGGGACGCGGCAGCGAATAAAACCGCTCACTCAACCGCGCCAACGCATACTCGGGAATCGCCTCGGTCTGGTTGAACAACCGCAGTTCAACCCACCCCGCCACCCGCTCGGCACTGAACCTCAACAGCCCCTGAACAGGTGTGAAATCCAAGGCATTTTCCAGCAGATTGCCCAGCGCCTGACGCAACAGAAACGGCTCGCCCACCAACATCAGATGCGCAGGAATCGCTTGCTCCACTTGCAGCTGTTTACCCTCGATCCGCCCGGCCTGAGCGCTCAACAACTCATCGACCAGAGTCGCCAGCGGCACACTCACCCGCTCTTCCAGACCCTGACGTTGCTCGACCTGCGCCAGGTTCAGCAACCGCTCGATCAACTGCTGCATCCGCGCACTTTCGTTGTCGATGTTGCCGACAAACCGCTGCCGCTGCGCCAAGGGCATCTCGCCCTGCAGCAACTCCGCCGCACCGCGAATCGCCGCCAGCGGGCTCTTCAATTCATGGGTCAAGGTGTGTACGTAGCGCTCGACGTAGGCCTTGCCCTCCAGCTGCGTGCGCATCTGCTCCACTGCCGTCGCCAGTTGCTCCAGCTCGCCACCGCGATAGTGCGGCACTTCGATCCGCCGACCTTCGCTCACCGCCTGGGCGTAAACGGTCAACCGCCGTAGCGCCCGGCTCAGCCACCACGACAGCAATGCGCCGAACAGCAGACCCAGACCGATCAACCCGGCGCCATAGGCCAGCAGCCGGCGCTCGGTACGATCCACATAGGGCTGCAACGACGCGTTGGGCTTGGCCACGGTGACGACACCGATGATCTGCCCGTTATCGCGAATCGGCGCGCCGACGTGCATCACCGAAGAGTTGGCATCCTGCGGATCGCTGCGGCTGGAACGCGCACCGTACTGGCCGCGCAGGGTCAGGTAGACATCGTTCCAGCGCGAGTAATCCTGGCCCACCGCCACGCCGCTGGAGTCGAGCACGACGATGCCCTTGGCGTCGGTGACGTAGATACGGTGGTTGACCTGATTCTTCGCCAAACCCCAGATGTTCGCCGCCGGTTGCCGCTCGCCATAGGCCTTGAGCAGTTGCGGCCAACGGTTCTGGTTGAGGGTGCCGGCCTTGAAGTCGTCGCGCAGGATTTCAGCCATCAGGTTAGCGGTGTCGACCAGCGTTTCTTCGGTGGACTGGCGCACGCCGGGGCGGATTTCTTCCATCACGGTGTTGAGCACGAAGTACCCGGTCAGGCCGATGAACAGCACATAGACCAGGAAAATCCGCATCCCCAGCGGCATCAGCTGTGCCCCGGGTTGTAGCTGTAGCCCAGACCGCGGTGGGTCTGGATCGGCTCGGCATCGGCCTTCACCCCGCGCAACTTGGCGCGCAGGCTCTTGATGTGGCTGTCGATGCTGCGCTCGTAACCGGCATCGGCGGCCACACCCAGCGCATCGAGCAACTGCTCGCGGCTGAAAACCCGCTCGGGCTGCTCGAGCAGGCATTGCAACAGACGGAATTCGTGACGGGTGAGGACCAGCAGCTGACCGCGATAGCTAATCTGCACACGTTCGCTGTCGATGTGAAACAGCGCCGGCTGCGCCTCCAGCGTCGTGCGCGGCGCCACGCGCTTGAGAATCGCCCGAACCCGCGCCGCCACCTCCCGCGGGCTGAACGGCTTGACCACGTAATCGTCGGCACCGATCTCCAGCCCCACCACCCGATCGATCTCCCCGTCCCGGGCACTGAGAAAAATCACCGGCACCTCGCTGAAGCGCCGCAGCTGTTTGCAGGTCTCAAAGCCGCTGATGTCGGGCAGGCCGATGTCGAGAATGATCAGGTCGGCCGGCGTCTGGCGCTGATGCTCGAGCGTGGCGCCGCCCAGGCTCAGCCAGGTGGTGGTGAAGCCTTCGCTTTGCAGGGCAAACACCAGGGTGTCGGCAATCGCCGCTTCGTCTTCGACAATCAGGATATGAGGCATGGCGTCCGAGCCCGTGGGGGAGTGGGCGAACGGTGAACCAAGGGGGATTGAACGTCAATCGGCAAGGGTAAATCAGTAGTGCGAACTGGAGTAGCTAGCAGTTCTGATAGTGGGCAAAGGCGGTAAATGGGGTGATGCTGAACCCTCTTTTCCAAGTCCAGAACGGGAAAACACCAATGCAAGGGTATGCACGCAAAACTGCCCTTTTGGCAACCGACCAGCAGCGCTCGGTGCTGAGTATCGTCCGAGCCAGCCAGTCTCGATCCTTCGCCTACACACCTTACGGCCGCCGTACTGTCGAAAATGGATTGCTGAGTCTGCTCGCGTTTAGCGGTGAGTTGCCAGACCTGATGACCGGGCACTATCACTTGGGGAAAGGCTATCGAGAATTCAACTCGGTGTTGATGAGATTCACCAAATCTGACGTGTCGAGCCCGTTTGGCGAAGGAGGATTGAACTCGTATGGTTATTGCCTGGGAGATCCAGTGAATCGCTTCGATCCAACGGGCCATGTTTCCAGGTTTTGGAGTCTTTTAAGATCTTTATATGGCGCACCAGACAATTCCACGATAACAATCGAGACTGCAAAAGAAATGGCCAATATGAAGCGTGGCATTTCATTCGAGGGGGCCACCTACGGATTTGAGCTTGATCAGAACCCGATATCGATGGAAAGAATGCCTGTAAAAAAAATCGAAGAATATACAAACATCATAAAAGAAGAAAAAAAAGAATTAGTACATAGAACAAAAATGCTACTGTCTGAAGTTACATTCAGACCGGAAAGATCGCAAATCGTCAACATGGCTGACGAACCAAGATCCACATACAAAATAGTGAACAACCTTTCTAAGACAAAAAATCTCGCGGTACACAACTTGTATCGCGAGATAATGTCATTCAATCATAGAGCGCAATATTTAAGGTACGTTCGAAGCCATTTTGATGTGCCTACAGGGCGCGCATATGCCGCCAGCCTGCGAATACTTCCCTAAGCGCAACAACGAGCGTTGAAGAGGCTGGGCTCTTGCATGGAGAGTGGTCATGTCTGCGCAACGTAGCAAAACCATTCTGTTGGCGTCCGATCAGCAGCGCTCGGTGTTGCGTGCCCTTGATGGGGTCCGCAATCATCCTATCGCTTACACGGCTTATGGGCATCGCTCGTTCGAGAATAGATTGCTGAGATTGCTTGGGTTTAACGGTGAATTGGCTGATCTGCTAACCGGGCGTTATCACCTGGGAAAAGGGTATCGACAGTTCGATACGGTGTTGATGAGGTCTAACAAGCCGGACGATTTGAGCCCGTTCAGTAAGGGTGGGTTGAATGCATATGCGTACTGCAATGGCGATCCAAGGAATAAATCAGACCCAAGCGGGCATACCCCGATATGGCTGAAAGCTTTTTTACGATCACGGGGTTTGATGACACGCTCGAAACCGCAAGCAGTCACCGCGACGCCGAGGGTATCTCTAATTCCGGACCCGGATCCTGCTCAACCTAATACACAAACAAACGTCATTGAGACCATTCCAGACGACGCAAGACCTGAGGAAATAACCAGGCTACAGATTCGCCTGGAAACCAATCGTCAAAGCCGCTCTTTCAACCTTCGAAACTATCCTGAGACTGCCCTTTACAAGCAGTCCTCATACGTTTTGATCGGTGGAAAAGTCGTAAAAACCAAGAAGGCTTACTCCACCGCCGCTCGAGCACACCACAATAGCCTCATTACTCCTGAGTCGCCAAAACAGACTTCCCGGGTCACGTTCCAGTTTTACTCAGTGATACATGTCATCCACGAACAGGTAGATGACGCAATCGACGTTAAGAACATAAGAGATTGAGGTCGTTTAACGGCAGCAGGAAAATCTGACCCTGTGTACGCCTAGCAATCGGGCTTATCCGCCGTAAACCGCCGAGCCGGATTCACCGCCGCGCCAAACTCGCGCAGCGCCTTGGCGCCAATCAATAGCGGGTAGTTGAAGTTACTGCGATCGGTCAGGTTGACTTCGACCGTGCGTTTGACGTCGCCCAGGCACAGTTCCAGATCGACCACCGGCCGTTTGGTCGGCGCGACCACTTCTTCCTCGTCGTCCTCTTCGGAGCGGGTCTTGATCTTGCTGATCCGCGCGATCTTGTGTTCGTAGACCTTGTCGCTCGCGTCCTTGGTGGCCAGGCGGAAACGCACCCAGTCCTCGCCGTCGCGCTTGAAGGTTTCGATGTCCTTGGCCGACAACGACGCGGTCAGGGCGCCGGTGTCCATCTTGGCCTTGAGCACCTCGCCGCCGATTTCCGGCAGGGCGATGTATTCGTAGCGCCCGTAGAGCGTGGGCTCGGCGGCCATGACCGGCAGGGCGATGAGGGACAGTAGGGCGAGAAGGGATTTCACTTGATCGTTGTCCTTGAAAGAGGGGCAGCGGGATTTTAGACCGTTGCAGCGATGATCGTTCCCACGCTCTGCGTGGGAATGCAGCCCGGGACGCTCTGCGTCCCTCCGGTGCCCGCCCGGAAACCGCCAGCGCGGCTGGAACGCGGAGCGTCCCTTGAGGCATTCCCACGCAGGAGCGTGGGAACGATCGGTGCAGGGATGTTAGAGGTTTGAAGGTGAAACTTTCGTCACCCGCAATTTGGCCTCCCGCCCGAAGCTGCCTATCATGGCTCACCCAAAAGCCTTCAAGAGTCACTTATGCGCCGCCTGCTCACCGGCTGTTTCGTCGCCTTGCTGCTGTTGCTCAACACCCTGGTCCTGATCGGGCCGTTGATGGTGTTTGCCCTGCTCAAACTGGTCCTGCCCGGGCGCTTTCGCGATTACGCCTCGTGGGCGGTGATGTGGATCGCCGAGACCTGGTCGGAAATCGACAAGCTGATCTTCCGCGTGTGCATCCCCACCCAGTGGGACATTCGCGGCGGCGATGACCTGCGGCGCGACACGTCGTATCTGGTGATCAGCAACCATCAGTCCTGGGTCGATATCCCGGCTCTGATCCAGACCCTCAACCGGCGCACGCCGTTCTTCAAATTCTTCCTCAAGAAAGAACTGATCTGGGTACCGTTCCTGGGGCTGGCGTGGTGGGCGCTGGATTACCCGTTCATGAAGCGCTACACCAAGGCTTTCCTGGCTAAACACCCGGAGCTGGCGGGCAAGGATCTGGAGATCACCAAGGCCGCCTGCGAGCTGTTCAAACGCCAGCCGGTGACGGTGGTGAATTATCTGGAAGGCACCCGCTACACCCCGGCGAAAAGCGTGCAGCAGCAGTCACCCTTCACCCACCTGCTCAAGCCAAAGGCCGGCGGCGTGGCGTTTGTGCTGGCGGCGATGGGCGAACAGCTGGATGCCATTCTCGATGTGACGGTGGTGTATCCACAGCCGAAGATTCCGGGGTTCTGGGATTTGATCAGCGGCAACGTGCCGAGGGTCATCATCGACATCAAGACCCGCGAACTGGACCCTGCGCTGTGGCAGGGCGATTACGAAAACGACCCGGCGTTTCGTGAAACGGTCCAGAACTGGGTCAACCAGTTCTGGACCGAGAAGGACCAGCGCATCGACGTCTTGCGCGCCGAGCGCCACTGAATCAGGTTCCGGAGCCGACGCCCCAGATCCCGCCCAGACTTTGCAGCAACGTGCCGCCTACGCCCTGTTGCCCAAGGTATTGCAGGATCACCGGGGCAAAGGCGCCGACCATCCCGCTGTCCATGCCCAGGGTGCTGAAGGCGTTGTTCAGGTCGTTGGTGTCCTTGACGTTGCCCAGGGCGTTATCAAGACCCGCCGCCTTGCCATTCGAGCCGAGCAGACCGGCCAACGCACCGAGTTGACCGCCACCGGACAGAACGTCGATCCCCGGCACGCTCTTGGCCAGTTCCGAATAGTCGGTCGAACTCAGCTGATTCTTCGCCAACCCCAGCATCGCCCCCGCGCCGCCGACAGCTTGCTCGGGTGTCACGTTCAACTGGCTGAGCGCGCCGAGCAGGTCTGCCGTCTCCGCAGTCGGCGCCGCCTCTGTCGCGGTGTTCTCACCCTTCATCCCCGACAGGACACTGGCCGCATCGCTCAGATTGAACTGCGCGAACACCGGGCTGGCGGCCAGCGTCATGAGCGATGCCAGTACAAAACCGCGTGAAACCTTCATCCAGACACCCCCAATAAAAAACCGCCCGGAAGTGGGCGGCGCAAAACTGTGCGTTGGACTGGCAAGCCCGAACATTGTTCCCCCACACCCGATCACCTGTAGGAGCGAGCACGCTCGCGATGGTCGTCAACGATAACGCTGGCAACCTGAGACCCCGCGGTGCCTGGTCCTCCATCGCGAGCAAGCTCGCTCCTACAGGGTCCGGTGTTGCAAGTGCCACTATCATTTCTGTCAGGTAGGCAGTCCCAGCCATTTGCGCCAGAGTAATCCCAGAGTCGACACCGATTTCAGGGAGCCCACCCCATGCCCCGCGCCAGCCAAACGCTGCTCTGCCGCTACCACTACGACGCCCTCAACCGGCTGACCGCCAGCGCCCCTTCGGTGCCGACACGTTCCGAGCGCTTTTACCTGAAGGAACGCCTGGTGACAGTGAGCCAGGGCGTGGTGCACAACTCGATCATGCAGCACGACGATCAACTGCTGGCGCAGCAAGAGGGTCAGAGCGGTACGGTGCAAACCCGACTGCTCGCTACGGATCCGCATCGTTCCGTATTGAAGGGTCAGCTCACACCGCTGCGCTACACACCTTACGGCCATCGACCTGCGCAAAACGGCGTTCACAGCCTGCTTGGGTTCAAAGGCGAGCCACCGGATCCCGTGACAGGCTGGTATCTACTGGGCAACGGTTACCGCCCATTCAACCCCGTATTGATGTGTTTTATCAGCCCGGACAGTTGGAGCCCGTTTGGTGAGGGTGGATTGAATGCATATGCATATTGCGTGGGAGATCCGGTAAACAGAAACGATCCGACTGGACATGCATCCTTTTTCTCGTCACTCAAAAAACTCATGTTCTGGAGGTCAGCTGACAGTTTAAAAAGCAGGGGAAGAATGCACTCGACGAAAGATCCGCTGGCAGGAACATATACAAAAACTGAAGCGACAAACCCCGATTTACTAGCGGCAACACACCTGCAAGCTGACTCAACCTCTGGAGTTCAAGGCGCCTCTCAAGCTGCAAGCTCATCACTGCAGCACCCTCCTGTTAGACTCAATCAGTTCGATATCAACGCCATAAAAATGGTAATCGAAAGCGATCAAAAGGCACTCGACCGATTAATCATCAATCTTGCGCACTCACAGAGTCCTGCGGAGAAAATAATTATTGGAGAGGCAATCAACGTCATTGATAAAAGAATATGGAGATATCTGGACGCTATTCACAAAATCCAAAATTCCACCGATTCAATTACGACTATTCGCCAAACGTAGAGCGCCCCGATCGAACCGCTACTACAGGTAATTCGACGATGCCCTCGACTCATAACGAACATCACTACCGTCTAGTGGTGAGCCGTTTGCTCGCAACAGACCAGCAGCGCTCAGTGTTGGCGATACTCGCCGCGAACCAGCCAGAGCGATTGCGCTACACACCCTATGGTCATAACCCGGCAGGAAGCGGTTTGATCAGCCTGCTTGCGTTTAATGGCGAACAGGTGGAATCGATAACGGGGTGGTATCTGCTTGGCAATGGCTATCGGGCATTCAACCCGGTATTGATGCGGTTTATCAGACCGGACAGTTGGAGCCCGTTCGGGAGGGGCGGATTGAATACCTATGCTTATTGCGCAGGAAATCCGGTGAGCAGGCGGGATCCGTCTGGTCACTTCGTGCTTTCCGCTCTAATGAGCAGAATCGAAATTAGTCGCGGGGTCCCCGCCTCAGGTCTTTTCGGTGACTTTATCAAGACGATAGATGAATCCATGCGGCTGAACGCAGACTCTGCGAAGGCGCCTCTTTCGGCTCCAAGGCAACACATCAGCGATGTTGTGAGTCAACTCGACCACCGACAACCCTTCATCGAAAAGCTGCAGGCTGTTAATGAGAATCTTGCCAGTAATGACAGCAACACCCTTTCACTGGATCGGGCGCGTAAATATGGGCTTCTTGCCCAGAAGGTGAGTGAAGGCAGCATGAGTAATTCAGGCGCTCACGGCGCAGCCGCGATGAGTTGGATGGAGCACTATCTTGAGACTCGAAGGGGCAGTGGACTCGCTGGGAGCCTGATGAATATTGGTGGAATGTTCGCAAGCGCGCCATGGGATCACGCCAACCGAGTAACAGGCAAAGCCATAAGACGTGCCGGTTGAAGTCATGACTGTGCTGTAGGAGCGAGCTAGCTCGCGATGGACGTCAACGATAACGCTGGCTGCCTGACACCCTGCGGTGTCTGATCCTCCATCGCGAGCAAGCTCGCTCCTACAGGGTCCTGTATCCCAAGTGCCACTATCATTTCTGTCAGGTAGGCAGTCCCGCCCATTTGCGCCAGAGTAATCCCCGAATAGACACCGATTTCAGGGAGCCCACCCCATGCCCCGCGCCAGCCAAACGCTGCTCTGCCGCTACAACTACGACGCCCTCAACCGGCTGACCGCCAGCGCCCCTTCGGTGCCCACGCGCTCCGAGCGCTTCTACCTGAAGGAGCGCCTGGTGACGGTGAGCCAGGGCGTGGTGCACAGCTCGATCATGCAGCACGACGATCAACTGCTGGCGCAGCAACAGCGCCAGAGCGGCGCCGTGGAAACCTGTTTGCTGGTCACGGATCACCAGCGTTCGGTGTTGAAGGTGTTCGGTGCGAGCCAGTCGACGCCGTTGGGGTACACGCCTTACGGGCATCACTCCGCCCAAAATGGCTTGCTCAGTCTGCTGGGTTTCAACGGCGAGCGGGCGGATTCGGTGACGGGTTGGTATTTGCTGGGGAATGGCTATCGGGCGTTTGACCCGGTGTTGATGCGGTTTATCTGTCCGGACAGTTTGAGCCCTTTTCACAGGGGTGGTTTTAATGCTTATGCGTATTGCCAGGGGGATCCGGTGAATCGGAGTGATCCGAATGGCCACTGGTCGTTTGGAGCGTTTAAGTCCATTGGATATTTTTTGGACAAATACAATCCATTTCGACGCGCCAGAACCCAAACGCCAAGCGCCCCAGAAATAGTTAAGGGTTCAACGCGAAAGGCTCGCGGCTCTGTAGAAGCGGCAAGACCAAACCCAGTTAAACAACCTGTTGCGGCAAGCGACTCGGCCAACAGCAATAACGCCGTAGTCCTTTATAACCCACAACGCTTTGACGTTAACTCCGCAGTCTTTCCTCCCAACCTCCAGGGCATGCGAGTGGAAACGTTGCCAGAATTCAGCTCTAACGGAAGCGGCGTTTCGATAACATCAACTAGCTACCTCATGAAACTACCTACAAGTTGGGAAGCCTACGCTTTGCACTATTACGAGCTGAATCCGACAGCGCCGCGCATCCCTCTTTTCCAAGTTTCAAACATTGGGGATACGACAATTGTCCCAATCACCAATTTTTCGACCTTGAACCCCGCAATCCGAAAATGAATTAAAAAGGGCGACCTAAAGTCGCCCTTCTTCCCTATCTACACCCCGTTACGCCGCACTAAACAACTTATGCGGATCAATCACAAACTTCTTCGGCACGCCCGCATCGAACTCGCCATAACCTTCAGGCGCCTGATCCAGGCTGATCACCTGCACGCCCACCACTTCAGCGATGTTGATGCGGTCCCACATGATCGCCTGCATCAGCTGGCGGTTGTACTTCATCACTGGAGTCTGGCCGGTGTGGAAGCTGTGGGATTTGGCCCAGCCCAGACCGAAGCGAATGCTCAGGCTGCCCATTTTTGCGGCGGCGTCGACGGCGCCCGGGTCTTCGGTGACGTAGAGGCCGGGGATGCCGATTTTGCCGGCGACGCGCACAACGCCCATCAGAGAGTTGAGCACGGTGGCCGGGGCTTCGTGTTTCACGCCGTCGTGACCGTGGCCGCGGGCTTCGAAGCCTACGCAGTCAACGGCGCAATCCACTTCAGGTTCGCCCAGCAGGTCGGCGATCTGCTCGTGCAGCGGCGCGTCCTTGGACAGGTCGACGACTTCAAAACCCTGAGCCTTGGCGTGGGCCAGGCGGATGGTGTTGACGTCGCCGATGATCACGACCGCGGCACCCAGCAGGCGCGCCGAAGCGGCAGCGGCCAGGCCGACAGGACCAGCGCCTGCGATGTAGACGGTGCTGCCTGGGCCGACGCCGGCAGTCACGGCACCGTGGTAGCCGGTTGGCAGGATGTCGGAGAGGCAGGTCAGGTCACGGATTTTTTCCATGGCCTTGTCGCGGTCCGGCAGTTTCAGCAGGTTGAAGTCGGCGTACGGCACCAGCACGTATTCGGCCTGGCCGCCGGTCCAGTCGCCCATGTCGACGTAGCCGTAAGCGCCACCGGCACGGGCCGGGTTGACGGTCAGGCAGACACCGGTGTGCTGCTCCTTGCAGGAACGGCAGCGCCCGCAAGCCACGTTGAACGGTACGGACACCAGGTCGCCGATTTTCAGGCTTTCGACGTCGTTGCCCTTCTCGATCACTTCACCGGTAATTTCGTGGCCCAGGACCAGACCGGTTTGAGCGGTGGTACGGCCGCGCACCATGTGCTGGTCGGAACCACAGATGTTGGTGGAAACCACGCGCAGGATGACGCCGTGCTCAATCTTCCTGCCGCGCGGGTCCTGCATTTTCGGATAGTCGATTTTCTGTACTTCGACCTTGCCAGCGCCGAGATACACCACTCCACGATTGCCAGACATGCTTTCACCTCGCTGTTGTTTTTATGTAACGGGCGCGTCGCCGGGGGTCGGCGGCGCGTTCATTGCTCGGGTACAGATGCTGATTGTTGCGTTGTCTGTGATGGCCTCTTCGCGAGCAAGCCCGCTCCCACATTGGATCGGTGGTGAACACAGGTTTTGTGATCGACACAAGACCTGTGTGGGAGCGGGCTTGCTCGCGAAAGCGATCTAAAGAACGACGGTCCTGTTTGCGTTGAGAAAAACTCTTCTTTCGATGTGATACCCCACCGCCCGCGCCAACGTCAGGCCTTCGATATCCCGCCCCTTGGCGATCAGGTCTTCGGGGTAATGGCTGTGATCCACCACCTCGACGCCCTGGGCGATGATCGGCCCTTCGTCGAGGTCGTTGTTGATGTAATGCGCCGTGGCGCCGACCAGTTTCACGCCCTTGTTGTAGGCCTGGTGGTAGGGCTTGGCGCCCTTGAAACCCGGCAGCAGGGAGTGGTGGATGTTGATCGCCTTGCCGTCGAGTTTGCGGCACAGCTCCGGCGACAGGACCTGCATGTAGCGGGCAAGGATCACCAGTTCCGCGCCGGCGTCTTCGATCACCTGCAGCACCTGGCGCTCCTGGGACGGTTTGTCGTTCGGGTCCAGGGGGAAATGGTAGTAGGGAATCTGGTGCCAGTCGGCCAGCGGCTTGAGGTCGGGGTGGTTGGAGACCACGGCGGCCACGTCCATCGACAACTGGCCGATGCGCTGGCGATAGAGCAAGTCGTTGAGGCAGTGATCGGCCTTGGAGACCATGATCACCACTTTCGGCCGGTAGTGCGGCGGGGTCAGCTCGAAGATCATGCCGAACGACTCGCCACGCTCCTGCAGGCCGGCGCGGAAGGACTGCTCGTCGAAGCCGTCAGGCTGGCGAAATTCCACACGAATGAAGAAACGGCCCGAGAGCCGATCGTCGAAGGAGTGGTGTTCGGTGACGTAGCAGCCCTGCTCGAACAGAAAGCGGGTCACCGCGTCCACGGTGCCGAGTACGCTGGGGCAGTCGGCGGTCAGGATCCATGTGTCTGGGGCGCGGCTCATAGCGGGTGACTCCTGAAACATTGGTAGGAGATGCAGCCCCCTGTGGGAGCGGGCTTGCTCGCGAATGCGGCGTGTCAGTCACCTTGATGCCAACT
>NZ_JBSVXG010000180.1:0-11933 GCF_054070595.1 Pseudomonas sp. SDO55104_S430
GGGGCAATGCGTTCCGAATGTAGGAGCGAGGCTTGCCCGCGAAGACGTCAGCACAGTCAACGAGGATCCAGTACTCAGATAAACCCATCCTCGTCATCATCCACCAAATGACTCAACCCCCCCAACGCCTCCCGCGCCTGGCTGCGATCCATGAGCTTGGCCTGCGCCGGCGCCGGCAAATCGGTCACCAGAATCACGCCTTTGCTGATCAGCACTTCGATCAAGTCGTCGAGTACCCGGATCATTTCCAGGTCGCTCTGTTTGAGTTGCTTGAGCTGTTTAATCTGCTTGAGCTGTTTGAGGCTGGTGGACATCACCTCGTTGGCGAACCAGGCCTGAAGGTCGGGGTGGTCGGCCGGCAGCGTTTCCGTGGACTCGGCGTAGGCTTCGGCTTCGACGCGCATCAGTTGCCCTTCTGTATCGCGTTGCACGTAGAACATTGAGCATCCCTCCGAAGTGAACAGCGTCATGCTGTCAGCAGCATAGGTGAAATACGCCATATGGTTATTCGCTAACGGTATTTAAAATCGAGTTCTTATATCTATAAAGTCACACCCCTGCGTACCTGCCGACCAATCGGCGCGCCGCACGACACGAACCAACACGGGACATCCGTGAGTTTCTGATCGACGCGCGCGCCCCTTGAGCGCGCCGTGCGTGGGAGTGATTTATGTCAGCCGTTTCAGCATCGCGAGTTGCAGCGCCACAACACTTTGAAATCCGCCCGTTCAGCGGTGCGGTAGGGGCCGAAATCATCGGCCTGGATTTGTCCCGCCCGATCAACGATCAGGACTTCGCACGCATTCACCGCGCGCACCTGGACCATCACGTGGTGGTGTTCCGCGACCAACGCATCACCCCTGAGCAACAGATCGATTTCAGCCGCCGCTTTGGCGTGCTGCAGATCCACGTGCTCAAGCAGTTTTTGCTGGCGGGGCACCCGGAAATTCTTATCGTTTCCAACATCATCGAGAACGGCCAGAACATCGGCCTGGGCGATGCCGGCAAGTTCTGGCATTCCGATCTCTCCTACAAAGAGCTGCCGAGCCTGGGCTCGATGCTCCACGCCCAGGAACTGCCGTCCGAAGGTGGCGACACCCTGTTCGCCGACATGCACAAAGCCTGGGACAGCCTGCCCGACGCACTGCGCAAGACGGTCGAAGGCCGATCCGCGGCGCACTCCTACACGGCGCGTTACAGCGAGACCAAATTCGAAGGCAACTGGCGCCCGACCCTGACCCCCGAGCAGCTCGCTCAGGTGGCGGAAGTGGTGCACCCGGTAGTGCGTACCCACCCGGAAAACGGCCGCAAGGCGTTGTTCGTCAGCGAGGGTTTCACCACCCGCATCGTTGGCCTGCCGGAAGACGAAAGCCGGCAGGTGCTGGCCGAGCTCTACGCCCACAGCGTCCTGCCGCAAAACATCTACCGCCACCAATGGCAGCCCCACGACCTGGTGTTCTGGGACAACCGTTCGCTGATTCACCTTGCCGCCGGCTGCCCAAGCCACCTGCGCCGCAAGCTGTATCGCACCACCATCCAGGGCGACGCGCCTTTCTGATTTGTCGGAGATCTGATCATGTCCAAACGTCTTCCATTCACACCGCTGGCGGCCGCCATCGGCCTGGGTTTCAGCCTGATCGCCGGCAGCCTGGTGGCGCCGACCGTGGCCCACGCCGAAGGTGAAATCCGCATCGCCGAACAGTTCGGCATCGTCTACCTGCTGCTCAACGTGGTGCGCGATCAGAACCTGATCGAGAAGTACGGCAAGCAGGAAGGCATCGACATCAAGGTCGATTGGACCCAGCTGTCCGGCGGCGCGGCGGTCAACGATGCACTGCTCTCCGGTTCCATCGACATTGCCGGTGCCGGCGTCGGGCCGCTGCTGACCATCTGGGACCGCACCCACGGCAAGCAGAACGTCAAGGCCGTGGCTTCTTTAGGCAACTTCCCTTACTACCTGGTGAGCAACAACCCCAAGGTCAAGACCATCGCCGACTTCACCGAGAAGGACCGCATTGCGGTGCCGGCTGTGGGCGTTTCCGTGCAGTCGCGTTTCCTGCAATACGCGGCCGCCAAGCAGTGGGGCGACAAGGAATTCAATCGCCTGGACAAGTACACCATCGCCGTTCCGCATCCCGATGCCACGGCCGCGTTAATCGCTGGCGGCACCGAGCTGAGCGGACATTTCTCCAACCCGCCATTCCAGGATCAGGCGCTGGCCAACCCGAACGTGCACGTGGTGCTCAATACCTATGACTTGCTCGGTCCGAATTCGCCAACCGTGCTGTTCGCCACCGAGAAATTCCGCAACGAGAACCCGAAAACCTACAAGGCCTTCGTCGACGCTCTGACCGAAGCGGCGCAATTCGCGCAGAACGACAAGGGCGCGGCGGCCGACACTTACATCCGTGTCACCAAGGCGAAAATCGACCGCGCGGCGTTGCTGAAAATCATCGACAACCCGCAGTTCGAATTCAGCGTCACGCCGAAAAACACCTACCCGCTGGCCGAGTTCCTCTACCGCGTCGGCGCGATCAAGAACAAACCGGATTCGTGGAAGGACTACTTCTTCCAGGACGCCAAACCGCTGCAAGGGAGCTGATCGACATGAACGCCGCCTTGCAAGGCCACACGGTCAGCAAACCGGCCACGGCAGCCCAGGCGCTGCTGTCGGTCGATAATGTCAGCCTGGAATACCGCACGCCCCAGCGTGTGGTGCGGGCGACCCATCAAGTCAGTTTCGAGATCGATCCGGCGGACCGTTTTGTCCTGCTCGGGCCTTCCGGTTGCGGCAAGTCGACCTTGCTCAAGGCCGTCGCCGGCTTCATCCAGCCGGTCGAGGGCGAGATACGTCTGCAAGGCCAGCGCGTGGAGGCGCCGGGGCCGGACCGGATTGTGGTGTTTCAGGAATTCGATCAACTGCCACCGTGGAAAACCGTCAAACAGAACGTGATGTTTCCGCTGTTGGCCTCCAGAACCCTCAAGCGCAAGGACGCCGAGGAGCGGGCGCTGCACTACCTGGAGAAGGTCGGGCTGGCGGCGTTTGCCGATGCCTATCCGCACACGCTGTCCGGCGGCATGAAGGCGCGGGTGGCGATCGCCCGGGCCCTGGCGATGCAGCCGAAAATCCTGTTGATGGACGAACCCTTCGCCGCCCTCGACGCCCTGACCCGACGCAAGATGCAGGAAGAGTTGCTGCTGCTCTGGGAAGAGGTGCGCTTCACGCTGCTGTTCGTCACGCACTCCATCGAAGAAGCGCTGGTGGTGGGCAATCGCATTCTGTTGCTGTCGCCGCATCCGGGGCGGGTACGGGCGGAAGTGCACAGCCATCAATACGGTTTGCACAGCCTGGGCGGCGTGGAATTTCAGGCCTCGGCGCGGCGCATTCATCGGCTGTTGTTCGATGAAGGCCAGTCGCCGGAAACCGAGCGCGAACTGGATTTCACCGACATCCGCATCGCTTATTGAGCCAGTTCAGAGGAGGGCCCGATGAGCCATTTATCATCCCCGCGTGAAGAGTTCGAAAACGTTCTGCAACCGCTGACCAGCGTGCCGCTGGAGCGCGAGTTGCCCATTGGCCAACGCCTGTGGCAAGAGGGCTGGCTGCGCAAAAGCCTGATCCTGATCCTGCTGGCGCTGCTGTGGGAAGCCGTCGCGCGCTATCAGGCCAACGACCTGCTGCTGCCGAGTTTCCTGCAAACCGCGCATGCTCTGTACGACGGTTTGCTCAGCGGCGAGTTGCTGGGCAAGGTGTGGATTTCCCTGGTGGTGCTGGTCAAGGGCTACCTGATCGGCATCGTCCTGGCGTTCGGCCTGACCACCCTTGCAGTCTCGACCCAGTTCGGTCGCGATCTGCTCAGCACCCTGACCTCGATGTTCAACCCGCTGCCGGCCATCGCGCTGCTGCCGCTGGCGCTGCTGTGGTTCGGCCTGGGTCAGAACAGCCTGATTTTCGTGCTGGTGCATTCGGTGCTCTGGGCGCTGGCGCTGAACACCTACGCCGGCTTTCTCGGCGTCTCCGAAACCCAGCGCATGGCCGGGCGCAACTATGGCCTCAAGGGCATGCGCTTTGTGTTGTTCATCCTGATTCCGGCAGCGCTGCCTTCGATTCTTGCCGGGCTGAAAATCGGCTGGGCGTTTGCCTGGAGGACGCTGATTGCGGCGGAACTGGTGTTTGGTGCGACCAGCGGGAAAGGTGGACTGGGTTGGTACATTTTTCAGAACAGGAATGAGTTGTACACCGACAAGGTGTTTGCCGGGTTGGCGGTGGTGATTTTGATTGGGTTGCTGGTGGAGAATCTGGTGTTCGATTCGCTGGAGCGGGTGACGGTGAAGCGGTGGGGGATGCAGAGGTAGGCGGTGTCTGGTCTGGCCTCTTCGCGGGCAAGCCCGCTCCCACAAGGATTTGCGGCGAATGCGGATTTTGTATCCGACACAGCACCCTGTGGGAGCGGGCTTGCCCGCGAAGGGGGCCGACCTGCCTCCGCATGACCAACAGGATGTTTGCTAGCATTGCGCCTGACTCAATCCAGTCCAGCCAAGAGTGCTCAGCATGCAGCTCCCAGACATGAATCTTCTGATCGCCCTCGACGCCCTGCTCGACGAGGGCAGTGTGGTGGGTGCCGCGCGGCGGATGAACCTCAGCCCGGCCGCCATGAGTCGAACCCTGACGCGCATTCGCGAGGCCATCGGCGATCCGATTCTGGTACGCGCCGGTCGAGGTCTGGTGCCCACGCCCAAAGCGCTGGAGTTGCGCGATCAGGTACGGGACCTGGTGGAGCAGGCGGCGCAGTTGTTCCACTCGGCTCGGGTGGTGGATTTAGGCAGTCTGCGTCGGCGCTTCAGCATTCGCGCCAACGATTTCTTTGTCGGCGTTTACGGCGGCAAGCTGTTCGACTCCATGGAGCGTCAGGCGCCGCATTGCGAATTACGTTTCGTGCCGGAAGGCGATGGCGATGACGAAGCCTTGCGTGAAGGGCGTATCGATCTGAACGTCAGCAACAATCGTCCGCTGATGCCGGAAGTGAAGGTGCAGAACCTGTTTTCCACACAGTTCATCGGACTGGTTCGCGAGGATCATCCGTTGCTTGACGAAGAGATCACCGCCGCACGTTTCGCGAGCTTTTCCCACATCAGCGTGTCCCGCCGCGGCATCGCTCGCGGTCCTATCGACGCGGCGCTCGACGAATTGGGATTGGAGCGGCGGGTGGCAGTGATCGCCCCCAGCTTCCATGCCGCGATGTTCGCCTTGCCCGATTCCGACCTGATTCTGCCGGTGCCAAGGGAGACACTGTTGAGCGTGCGTCGTCTCGGTCTGAAACTGCGTTCGTTCACCTTGCCTGTCCCATTGCCAACCATCGTTTTAAGCCAGGCCTGGCATCCGCGTTTCGACAATGATCCGGCCCACCGCTGGTTACGTGAAACGGTAAAACACTGCTGTGATCAAACCTGGCTAGCAGCGCAATCGAACTGAAAAATCAAAAAACCGCAGTGTGCGGTATCACCCGCAGGGGCTAGGCACTAACACCTATGGATGGTGGCCTGCCTGATGCGCCGATGATAATTTTTTCCCAACATTTCTTCGCAAGGCAGATATCCGCCTTAGCCCGTTTTCGTCATTCGAATGCTGCGCCACGCGCACTTATACATTACCGATAAGTCAGTTTTCGTCAGCGATCGTGCTTCGTAGACTGCCGCCTTATTTATTCGGAGGTGTAAACCGATGACCTCTCTGACGGCCACGGTCTCTTCGGCCGTGCCCACTCCGGTCGCATCGACAGCATTTGGCCCGCGACTCATCATCGGTCTGGTGGGCGTATTGCTGGCGGTGCTGGTGTCGGGCCTGAACGAAATGGTGACCAAAGTCGCCCTGGCTGACATTCGCGGCGCCTTGGGCATCGGCTATGACGAAGGCACCTGGCTGGTCGCCTGCTATGCAGCGACCTCGGTTTCGGCAGCGGCCTTTGCGCCGTGGTGCGCGGTGACGTTTTCGTTACGCCGCTTCACCCTCTACGCCATCAGTGCCTTCACCTTTCTGGGCCTGCTGTGCCCACTGGCGCCGAATTACGAAAGCCTGCTGGTGTTGCGTACGTTGCAAGGTCTGGCCGGTGGCGCGCTGCCGCCGATGCTGATGACCGTCGCCCTGCGTTTTCTGCCCGCCAACGTCAAACTGTACGGCTTGGCGGGGTATACCCTCACGGCCACTTTTGGCCCCGGTCTGGGCACGCCACTGGCGGGTCTTTGGACCGAGTATGTCGGCTGGCAGTGGACCTTCTGGCAGATCGTGGTGCCGTGCCTGATTGCCATGCTGGCGGTGGGTTACGGCATTCCCCAGGACCCACTCAAGCTTGAGCGTTTCAAACAGTTCAACTGGCGCGGTCTGCTGCTGGGTTTTCCGGCGATCTGCATGTTGGTGATCGGCATCTTGCAGGGCAATCGGCTGGACTGGTTCGAGTCAAGCCTGATCAGCACATTGCTGGTGGGTGGCACGTTGTTGCTGGTGCTGTTTCTGATCAACGAATGGTCGCAGCCGATTCCGTTTTTCAAGATGCAGATGCTCGGTATCCGCAACCTGTCGTTCGCCTTGCTGACGCTGTCTGGCGTACTGGTGATTCTGCTGGCGGTGGTGATCATTCCGTCCAGCTACCTGGCGCAGGTCCAGGGATATCGCCCGGTGCAGACCGGACCTATCACCTTGCTGGCAGCCTTGCCGCAACTGATCGCACTGCCGTTGGTGGCGGCACTGTGCAATCTGCGCTGGGTCGATTGCCGCTGGGTGCTGGGGATTGGCTTGTGCATGCTCATCCTGTCCTGCATCGGTGGCTCGCACCTGACATCACAATGGATTCGCGATGACTTCTACGTGCTGCAGCTGCTGCAGATCTTCGGCCAGCCGATGGCGGTGCTGCCGCTGCTGATGCTGTCCACCGGCAGCATCCAGCCAATGGACGGGCCGTTTGCGTCGTCCTGGTTCAACACCGTGAAAGGCCTGGCCGCCGTTATCGCCACCGGCGTGCTGGAGACCCTGACCACAGCGCGGCTGCACTTCCATTCAACGATGCTGGTCGATCGCCTCGGCAATTCACCTCTGGCCGAATCCGACAGCGCAGGCCTGGCCCATCGGCTGCACGAGCAGGCCGTGGTGCTGACCGCCGCCGACCTGTACCTGTGCATGGCCGGCGTCGCCGTGGCGCTGATCCTGCTGATTTTCTGGATGCCGACGCGGATCTATCCACCGCGCGCACCAACCTGAACGCTCCACTGAAACAGAAGGTTTTTATGACGACTCAATCCAAGCAAAAACTGGCCGCATGCGTTGCCGTCGTGATCGCCGTGGGCGCGCTGATCTATCTGCTCGGCCCGTTCGGCCAACGCACGCACCAGACCACCAACGACGCCTATGTCTCGGCGGATTACACGCTGGTGGTGCCGCGTGTAGCCGGCTTCATCAAGCAGGTGCTGGTGGAAGACAACGAACAGGTCAAGGCCGGGCAGTTGCTGGCGCTGATCGATGATCGCGACCTGCGCGCCGCCGCCGATGCGGCGGCTGCCGAAGCGCTGGTGGCTCAGGCGCAATTGCAGAATGCCAAGGCGACTCTCGAGCGCCAGACTTCGGTGATCGCTCAGGCCCAGGCGTCGGTGGTGTCGGCCAAAGCGGAAATGGCTTTCGCCCAGCATGAACTCAATCGCTACAACCATCTCGCCGGGGTCGGCGCCGGCACCGTGCAGAACGCGCAACAGGCGCGGACCCGCATCGATCAGGCCAGCGCGCGGTTGACTAATGTCACGGCGGTGCTGGCCGCCGAACGCAAGCAGGTGGACATCCTCACCGCCCAGCGCGATGGCGCTGAAGGTGGTTTGAAACGGGCGCAGGCGAAGCTGGAAATCGCCAGTTTCGACCTGTCCTACACCCGCATCGTCGCGCCGCAGGACGGCATGGTCGGCGAGCGTGCGGTGCGGGTGGGCGCGTACGTTACGCCGGGCAGCAAGCTGCTGGCGGTGGTGCCCCTGGCGCAGGCCTATGTGGTGGCCAATTTTCAGGAAACCCAATTGACTCATGTGCAGCCGGGGCAGGACGTTGAAATACGTGTCGACACCTTTGGCGGTGCGGCATTGAGCGGACGCGTGGAGAGCATTGCGCCCGCCACGGGTGTGACCTTCGCGTCGGTCAAGCCGGACAATGCGACCGGGAACTTCACCAAGGTCGTGCAGCGGATTCCGGTGAAGATCGTGCTGGAGCCGGGGCAGCCGTTGGCTGAGCGGTTGCGGGTCGGGATGTCGGTTGAGGCGCGGATTGATACGGCGGGTGTGACGGTGAATGAGGTTGTTCAGCGATGAAGAGTTTTGTTGCCTGTGCCGACGCCTTCGCGGGCAAGCCCGCTCCCACAGTGGACCGGGGTGACCACAAAATCCATGAACAACCGATAACCCTGTGGGAACGGGCTTGCCCGCGAAGAGGCCATCAGCCCCGACTCATCTCCAGTGCCTTGCTCGCATTGAGCCTCACCGCCTGCACAGTCGGCCCGGACTTCCAAAAGCCCGAAGCCCAGCAAATCACCGAGTGGTCAAAACCCTCAAAACCCGCCCCCAGCCAGGCCATCACCGAAACCCTGAACGAACGCTGGTGGGAAGTGTTCAACGACCCAAAACTCTCGGCCCTGAGCCAGCGCGCCCTGACCGACAACCTTGACCTCAAGCTCGCCAGCAGTCGCCTGGAGCAAAGCCGCGCCGTGCGCCAGGTGGTCACCGCCGACCGCTACCCGACCACCGCCGCCACCGGCAGCTACAGCCGTAAACGCAACAGCGGCGAAGGCTTGATGGACCCGTCCGGAAACAACGGCAATTCCGCCTTCAACCTGTGGGACGCCGGTTTCTCCGCCTCTTGGGAACTGGATTTCTGGGGCCGGGTGCGCCGCGAAACCGAAGCCGCCGACGCCAACCTGGAAGTGGCGGAAAACGATCGTCGCGGCGTGCTGCTGTCGGTGCTGGCCGAGACCGCCCAGGACTACATCCAGCTGCGTGGGGTGCAAAACACGCGGGCCGTCACCGAGCAGAATCTGGAGGTGGCTCGCCACAGCCTGAAACTGTCGCAACTGCGTCTGGGCGATGGTGTGGCCACTGACCTGGACGTCGCCGAAGCCGCCGCGCAAGTCGCAGCCATCGAATCGCGTCTGCCAGCGCTGGAGCAGCGCCAGGCGCAATTGATCAACGCCCTGAGCCTGTTGATGGGCGAGCCGCCCCAGGCGCTCACTGCTGAGTTGTCCAGCGACGCACCAGTACCGCAAACACCACGTCAGGTCGCCATCGGCCTGCCGTCGCAACTGGCCGAGCGCCGCCCGGACATTCGCCAGGCCGAAGCCCGCCTGCATGCCGCCACCGCCAGCATCGGCGTGGCCAAGGGCGATTTCTACCCGCGCATTACCCTGTCGGGCAATGTCGGTTCGCAAGCCATGCAACTGAGCGATTTCGGTTCCTGGGGCTCGCGCACGTTCGGCATCGGTCCGCAATTCAGCCTGCCGCTGTTCGACGGCGGCCGTCTGCGAGGCGTGTTGAATCTGCGCGAAGCCCAACAACAGGAAGCGGCCATCGCCTACCAGCAAACCGTGCTGCGCGCCTGGCATGAAATCGACGACCAGCTGAGCGCTTACAACGCCAGCCAGTTGCGCCGCGACAGCCTGGCCGAAGCGGTGCGCCAGAACCAGATCGCCCTGCAAACCGCGCAGCGCCAGTACGTCGAAGGCGTGGTGGATTTCGTCAACGTGCTCACCGTGCAAGGCGCGTTGCTGGCGACTCAGGAGCAGTGGGTCGAGAGTTCGACCGGCGTCTCGCTGGCGGCGGTCGGGTTGTATAAGGCGCTGGGTGGTGGATGGCAGTCGGTGTATCCGTTGGCCGCTGCCGGTGATCCTTCCCGCTGATGCTTTAAGGCTTCGACGACAGATCCGCCATCCCCTTGAGCAACTCGATCGGCAATGGAAAAACGATGGTCGAGCTCTTGTCGCCGGCAATCGAACTCAGCGTCTGCATATAACGCAACTGCATGGCGCCGGGTTGGCGGCCGAGCATTTCGGCGGCTTGCATGAGTTTTTCCGAGGCCTGCAATTCGCCTTCGGCGTGGATCACCTTGGCCCGGCGTTCGCGCTCGGCTTCGGCCTGGCGGGCGATGGCGCGGATCATCGATTCGTTGAGGTCCACGTGCTTGATCTCGACGTTGGCGACCTTGATGCCCCATGCGTCGGTCTGGGCGTCGAGCACTTGCTGGATGTCGATGTTCATCCGCTCGCGCTCGGCCAGCAGTTCATCCAGTTCGTGTTTGCCGAGAACCGCGCGCAAGGTGGTTTGCGCCAGTTGGCTGGTGGCCATGAGGAAGTCTTCGACCTGGATGATCGCCTTCTGCGGATCGAGGACGCGAAAGTACAGCACGGCGTTGACCTTCACCGACACGTTGTCGCGGGTGATGACGTCCTGCGTCGGCACGTCCAGCACCACGGTGCGCAGATCGACGCGGACCATTTGCTGGATCACCGGAATCAGCAGGATCAGGCCAGGGCCCTTGACCTGCCAGAAGCGGCCGAGCTGGAACACAACCCCGCGCTCGTACTCGCGCAGGATGCGAAAGGTCGAGCTGGCCAGTGCGATCAGCAACAGCAGGAGTGCGACGAAACCCAGTTGCAAGCCCATGTTCATTCTCCCTTCGATACCGCGTCAGTCGCGGACACTTCCAGCATCAATCCCTTGCGAGCCACCACCCGCACCCGTTGCCCGATCTGCAGCGGGTTGGCGCTGGTCACTTGCCAGCGTTCGCCCTGCAGATGCACCCAGCCCTGGCAGGCATAGCCAGCCTGCAACGACAACACCGGTGCCACGCTGCCGAGCAGCCCGGCATCGCCACTAACGTTGTGGCGCGGTCGGGTTTTCAGGGCGCGGATCAGCAGGAAGATCAGCAGCAGGCCGCTGATCAGTCCAAGGCCGATCATCAGGGGGACGGGCAGTTCAGCGTTGGTCAGGATCACCGCACCGATCACGAACATCACGATCCCGCCCAGGCCGATCACGCCGTAGTTGGGCAGGGCGGCTTCGGCGATCAGAAAGGCGATGCCGAAGGTGATCAGCCACATGCCGATGGGGTCGGGGGCGGGCATGCCGGCGGTGTCCGCAGCGAGGGCGGAACCGCTCAAAGCCAACAGCCAGACGATGGCACAACAACGCGTGTTCACGAGACCCTCCGGGAGAGTCGTGGGTGGTTCTGTCTACAGTTTAGTTGACGGGTCGGCTGTATGAATTTTGCTCAGTTGTCGACCTGTCCGGTGGGCGGATTTCCCGCCGGATCGCCCCTGCGGGCCTAGACTTTGAGTACGAAGAAAAGCGTCAACCAGCGTCCGCCAGCAAGCATGGCGGACTCGGAGGTGCATCATGCGAATGGCAAAAACCGTGCAGAGAAGCCTCGACAGGGCTCAATGCCAATACGACATCGTCACCCATCCTCACTCGGCCAGCAGCCTGGAAACGGCGCGGGTCGCAAACATTCCGGCGGAGCGGATGGCCAAGTCGGTCATCCTCGACGACCACCATGGTCGCTACCTGATGGCCGTGCTGCCCGCCAGTCGTCACCTGGACCTGAGCAAAGTTCGCAGCAGCGGCGAATGGCAGGTCTCGCGTGAAAGCAACTTGCCGCACCTGTTCGAAGACTGCGAACGCGGCGCCGTGCCTGCCCTGGGCGAAGCCTATGGGCTGGACGTGGTCATCGACCCGCTGCTGACCCGGCAAAAAGACATCTATCTGGAAGCCGGCAATCACATCAACCTGCTGCACATGGACATGCCCGAGTTCCTGAAAATGGTGCCGCATGCGCAGGTTCGGGAGTTGAGCAGTTAGATGTGTAGTGCTTGTGCTGCCGTCTTCGCGGGCAAGCCTCGCTCCTACAGGTCACCATCCAT
>NZ_JBSVXG010000181.1:0-11805 GCF_054070595.1 Pseudomonas sp. SDO55104_S430
TTGGGGGGGGGGGGTTTGCTAGAGAAGAGACCGCCACCCCCACCCCCAATTCCCTCGGCCCCCCCCCCTCCCCAACCACCCCCGCTCCCCCAGGGGATCACCGGTGTTGCTGATTTTTTGTTGGCCAATCGCCATGAGGCAACTTGTCACGCGGCAAAAGACCACGCAGTTCATCGCCTGAAATGGGACTACTCTTTCAACGTTGCTTGATCCAGATCAAGACCCTCGAAGGCTTTGATCCGGCGGCCGCAAGGCCAGACTCCCTGCGTAGCGATGCGTATAAAAAAAGAACAAACAGAGATTCGCCTCACTCCATATCCGTGGGGGCCATGGATGCAGGCTCCGGCCAGCAGCCGTACTAACTGACAGAGGAAGACTTATGTTCGGTTTAGAGGCACTTGATCTCGCCCGAATCCAGTTCGCGTTCACCATCTCGTTCCACATTCTGTTCCCTGCCATCACCATTGGCCTGGCGAGTTACCTGGCGGTACTCGAAGGTCTGTGGCTGAAAACCAACAACGGAACCTATCGCGACCTCTACCATTTCTGGTCGAAGATCTTTGCCGTCAACTTCGGCATGGGCGTGGTTTCGGGGCTGGTCATGGCCTATCAGTTCGGCACCAACTGGAGCCGCTTCTCGGATTTCGCCGGTTCCGTGACAGGTCCGTTGCTGACCTATGAAGTGCTCACTGCGTTCTTCCTCGAAGCAGGTTTTCTGGGGGTGATGCTGTTCGGCTGGAACAAGGTCGGACGCGGGCTGCACTTCTTTTCCACGGTCATGGTCGCCATCGGCACACTGATCTCGACGTTCTGGATTCTTGCTTCCAACAGCTGGATGCAGACGCCGCAGGGCTTTGAAATCGTCAACGGTCAGGTGATCCCCACCGACTGGCTGGCGGTAATCTTCAACCCCTCGTTCCCCTATCGCCTGATGCACATGGCCACGGCAGCGTTCGTCGCCACGGCGTTCTTCGTCGGTTCTTCAGCGGCGTGGCATTTGCTACGCGGCAAGGACAACCCGGCGATCCGCAAAATGCTCTCGATGGCCATGTGGATGGCCTTGATCGTCGCGCCGATTCAGGCGGTGATCGGCGACTTCCACGGCCTCAATACCCTTGAGCATCAGCCGGCGAAAATCGCCGCGATCGAAGGGCATTGGGAAAACAAGGGTGACGAAGCCACTCCGTTGATACTGTTCGGCTGGCCGGACATGAAGGAAGAAAGAACCAAGTTCGCTGTCGAGATTCCGTATCTGGGCAGCCTGATCCTGACCCACTCCCTGGACAAACAGGTGCCGGCGCTCAAGGAGTTCCCGCCTGAAGACCGGCCCAATTCGACCATCGTGTTCTGGTCGTTCCGGATCATGGTCGGCCTGGGCTTCCTGATGATCTTCACCGGTCTGTGGAGCCTCTGGCTGCGCAAGCGCGACACGCTCTACACCTCGCGTCCGTTCCTCTACCTGGCGTTGTGGATGGGCCCGTCCGGCCTGATCGCGATTCTCGCCGGCTGGTTCACCACGGAAATCGGCCGCCAGCCGTGGGTCGTCTACGGCCTGATGCGTACGGCCGATGCATCTTCCAACCATAGCGTCATGCAGATGAGCATCACCCTGATCCTGTTTGTCGTGGTGTATTTCGCGCTGTTCGGAGCCGGTCTCGGCTACATGATGCGACTGGTGCGCAAGGGGCCGAAGATCGACGAAGGCAAGGAAACCAACGACGGTGGACCTGGCCAGAAACGCACGCCGGCGCGTCCGCTGTCTGCGGCCGACGATCATGCCGATGCCGACCACACCGTGACCAAGGAGATTTGAATCATGGGTATTGATCTTCCGCTGATCTGGGCCGTGATCATCATCTTCGGCATCATGATGTACGTAGTCATGGACGGCTTCGATCTGGGAATCGGGATTCTGTTCCCGTTCATTCCCGGCAAGACCGACCGTGACGTGATGATGAATACCGTCGCCCCGGTCTGGGACGGCAACGAAACCTGGCTGGTGCTCGGAGGCGCGGCGTTGTTCGGGGCCTTTCCACTGGCTTATTCGGTGGTGCTCTCGGCGTTGTACCTGCCGTTGATCTTCATGCTGATCGGGCTGATTTTCCGCGGCGTGGCCTTTGAGTTCCGCTTCAAGGCCCGGGACGAGAAACGTCATCTGTGGGACAAGGCGTTCATCGGCGGTTCGATCGCCGCCACCTTCTTCCAGGGTGTGGCCTTGGGTGCCTTCATCGATGGCTTGCCGGTGGTCGATCGGCAGTTCGCCGGTGGTTCTCTGGACTGGCTGACACCATTCACGCTGTTCTGCGGCGCCGCGCTGGTGGTGGCCTATGCGCTGCTGGGCTGCACCTGGCTGATCATGAAAACCGAGGGCAAGTTGCAGGAGCAGATGCATGATCTGGCGCGGCCCCTGGCATTCGTGCTGCTGGCGGTGATCGGTATCGTCAGCATCTGGACGCCGCTGGCCCACGCTGAGATCGCCGCTCGCTGGTTCACCTTGCCGAATCTGTTCTGGTTCCTGCCGGTGCCCATTCTGGTGCTGGTGACCCTCTACGGACTGATCCGCGCGGTGGCCCGCAATGCCCACTACACACCATTTCTGCTGACGCTGGTGCTGATCTTCCTCGGCTACAGCGGCCTGGGCATCAGCCTGTGGCCGAATATCGTGCCGCCGTCGATTTCCATCTGGGACGCCGCCGCGCCGCCGCAGAGCCAGGGCTTCATGCTGGTGGGCACGCTGTTCATCATCCCGTTCATCCTGGGTTACACCTTCTGGAGCTACTACGTGTTCCGCGGCAAGGTGACTCATGAAGACGGTTATCACTAGTCGCGCTCTTGCGGGAGCGAGCCTGCTCGCGATGGCGTCGTTATAGGCGCCATCGCAAGTTACTGGAGAAATGAATCATGTCCGGCAAGCATTCTCTGCATGACATTGAAGAAGCCGAAAAAAAACCGCTGTGGCAGCGGCTCGGATGGCTGGCCCTGATCTGGGTCGGCAGTGTTGGTGCGTTGTTCGTTGTGGCCAGTTTGATGCGGATGTTCATGAACGCAGCGGGCCTGTCCACGCACTGATCTCTGGCATTGCTGCACAGGAGGCGTGGCAGGCGGCGAGTGCTGCGCCTTACTTGCGGGCCTTGAGGATCACGAACTTAGGCGTAGCCGCAACCTGTTCAACGCCGCGGAACAGCCGCGCCAGTTTGCTGTGGTAACCCAGGTGACGGTTGCCGACGATGTACAGCGCCCCGCCCACCACCAACGCTTCCCGGGCCTGCTGGAACATCCGCCAGGCGAGAAAGTCGCCGACCACTTGTTGCTGGTGGAATGGTGGATTGCAAAGCACCACGTCCAGCGATTGCGGTTCCTGACCGGCCAGGCCGTCGCCGGGCCGCACGATCACTTCACGTTCGCCCAGGGCCGCACTCCAGTTCTCTGCGGCCGATTGCACGGCCATGAAGGATTCATCCACCAGGGTGTAGTGGGCGTCGGGGTTTTGCAGGGCGCTGGCGACCGCCAGCACGCCATTGCCGCAACCGAGGTCGGCTACGCGTGACGTGCCAAGGTTTTTCGGCAGGTGTGGCAGAAATGCCCGGGTGCCGATGTCCAGGCCTTCGCGGCAAAACACGTTGGCGTGGTTGAGCAGTTCGATGGCGGGCGCGTCGAGGCGATAGCGCGTTGGGTAAGGGGAGGTGGCCGGCGCCTTGTCTTCGGCGGTGGCAATCAGCAGGCGGGCCTTCTTCACTGCCAGCGATGCCTGGACCGGGCCGATGTAGCGTTCGAGCAGATCACCCGCCGCGCGTGGCAGGTGCTTGATCATCGCCGCGGCGACCACTTGAGCGCCGGGTGCCAATTGTCCTTGAAGGCGGATCAGTTGCTCCTCCAGCAGGGCCAGGGTTTTCGGCACCCGGATCAGCACGCGGTCAAAGGGACCGGTCGCCGTTTCGCTGGCAGGAATGGCCGGCACCGCGTCGAATGCCTGGCCGTTGCGGGCCAGGTTCTTCTCCAGTCCCTGAAATGCCAGGAATGAATCGCCACTGCTGGTCACCTTCACCTTGCCCACCAGGCTGGCGGCCAATGCGCCAAAACTGTCGTTGAGCACCAGCACCTGCGTATCGATCGAAGGTTGCTGTTCGGCCAGATGGTTGAGCAGGTATTCGTCTGCCGCGTCGAAGGCCTGCAGCGGTTCGTTCTGCTGTTCGGGTTGGCGGATCAGGTCGAGGCGGGCGAAAGGTGTTTCGAGCAAAGGCATGGGGCGGGCTCTGGATAATCAAGCTCAGGGGAATTATCCCGCGCCCAGGGGCGTTGTGGCGGGCGGGGTCGTCCGAGTGTACTGCGTCGTGGAAGGCTCACACGTCATCACTCAGGAGGAACCGCGAATGGTACGTTTTTTTGAGTCGGATTACCCGCAGGTTTTTCGCCTCAGCGCATCGCGTCGCTGTTGAGATAGCCCGCCTTGGCGGCCGCAATCACGGCCGAAACCTTGTTGTTGACCCCCAGTTTGCGGATGGATTCCTGGACATGGAAATTCACGGTGCGCGCGCTGAGATTGAGAATTCGCGCGCTCTCGTATGCGGTCTTGCCCGCCGCCGCCAGGTTCAGCACGTCGATTTCCCGCGGCGACAAGTTGGTCCCGCAGCTCTTTTCCGGCTGCCTGGGCACTGTCTGTGCAACCAGGCTATGCAGATGGCGGCCGATGAAGGTGGTGAAACCAAGGTTCTCGTACAGCTCCCATGCGCTGATCGGGCAATGGCTCCTCGCCACGCTGACAATGCTGCACAGGCCGCTATCTTCGTCGTGGACCGCCTGGGACCAACCGTGATGTATGCCTTGCTGCTCCAGCGCGTCCCATATCCAGGGGGCATTGCCAAAGAGATCCTCGCTCCAGAGAACCGGCAATGTGGATTCATTGCAATGAGCCACTACCGGATCAGTCACCACGAGTTTCTTTCCCTCGTACTCACCGCTCCATGCAACGGGATAATTGTTGTACAGCGAAGTATGGGAGTGCTCCGTTTTCGTCGGGCAAGTAGTTGAAAAGGCGAAAAATTTGAAGCCGAGGTTTTTGATGAAATTCAGGGAACTCTGGAAGGCATTACCCAGTTCGGTTGTTGAGGATATTTGTTCAAGTTGCGACTCCTTCCATCGTTCCATCATGGAACTCCAATTGTTGTTTATTAGATTGGTCCATATTGGATCCAGAGTGTTTGCGTTTGGATTGTAGGATCAATCCCACAATTGCGTTGAGATTTTTTTGAATTGATAGCGAATGGGAAGTGGACAGTCTGGTTCTATCGATAACTGTTAGGGCGGTCGCATATTGAATGCTGTTAATAATATGAAACTGCCGATTAGATGCGTGATGCCGTATTGCCATTATCCGTGCGCGATAATGCTTCAGTTAAATGGTGGGCATCTGCGCTAAAGACACCACAAATCACCGGTGTTTATGGGGGGCGCTTTGCGAGACACTGCGGCAATGATTTCCCTGGAGCCGCACATGACAGTCAGTGAAGAGAAATTTACTCGCCAAACCCTGCTCGACGTCCAGCCGTTGACACCGAGTCTGTTCACTTTGCGCGCCACCCGGGATCCGGGCTTCCGTTTCCGTGCTGGCCAGTTTGCCCGTCTGGGTGTGACCAAGGCAGACGGCAGCACCGTGTGGCGTGCTTACTCCATGGTGTCGTCACCCTTCGACGAGTTTCTCGAGTTCTTCTCCATTGTCGTACCTGATGGTGAGTTCACCAGCGAACTGAGCCGGCTGGGCGTCGGCGATACGTTGCTGGTCGATCGCCAGGCTTTCGGTTATCTGACCCTCGACCGTTTCGTCGACGGGCGTGACCTGTGGCTGTTATCCACCGGCACCGGTATCGCGCCGTTTCTTTCGATCCTCCAGGACTTCGAGGTGTGGGAGAAGTTCGAGCGCATCATACTGGTCTACAGCGTGCGCGAAACCCGTGAGCTGGCCTATCAAGAGCTGATTGCAGAGCTGGCGCAACGCGAGTACCTGGCGGAACACGCGCACAAGTTGCAACTGATCAACACGGTAACGCGGGAACAGCATCCAGGGGCGCTGAACGGGCGGATTACCACGCTGATCGAGAATGGCGAACTGGAGCGTGCGGCAGGGGTGGCGCTGACACCGGAACACTCGCGGGTCATGCTGTGCGGCAATCCACAGATGATCGATGACACGCGCAAACTGCTCAAACAGCGCGACATGCACTTGAGCTTGAGCCGCCGACCGGGGCAGGTGGCTGTGGAGAATTTCTGGTAAGGGCCCCGATTTCTGTAGGAGCGAGCACGCTCGCGATGGTCGTCAACGATAACGCGGGGCGCCTGATACCCCGCGGTGATCTCTGGTTTTTCGCGAGCTTGCTCGCTCCTACAGATCAGGCGTCAGGCTTCAGGGCCTGTTGTTCTGCGCCTTGAGCAGGTCGCGAATTTCCCCCAGCAATTGTTCTTCCTTGCTTGGAACCGGCGGCGCAGACGGTGCGACCGCCTCTTCGCGCTTCAGTTGGTTGATCGCCTTGACGCCCATGAAGATCGCGAACGCGACGATTACGAAGTCGATCATGCTCTGAATGAATTTGCCGTACGCCAGCACGACGGCAGGGGCATCGGCGGTCGCCGCCTTGAGCGTAATGGCCAGGTCACTGAAGTCCACACCACCGATCAGCAGGCCAATCGGCGGCATGATCACGTCACCGACAAACGAGCTGACGATCTTGCCGAAAGCCGCGCCGATGATGATACCGACGGCCATGTCGACCACGTTGCCTTTGACCGCGAAGGCCTTGAACTCATTGATCACGCCCATAGGTTATTTCCTTGTTACAGATGAGATTGGTGAACGCAGTGTATGTCAGCAAAGTGCATCCTGCTCACAACCACTGCCTGAAGCGCTTGCCTGCAGTCGACCGGGGTAGCGTTGAAAAGTTTGAATCGATTGCAAACAGACCTGATTTCCCGGCGTTTTTCTGGCGGGCTCAATGGCAAACCTCTGTGCAGTATTTGAATTGCGTGGCATTCGCTGATTGAAACCGGGAAACAAGTAAACGTAATTTCCAATTTCACTCGTTAAACATAAGTTTGTTTGAAGTAAAGGCTCTAAACTCTAATTAATGGGATCATATTTCGTATGGATTAATCGAAATTGCTGACATTGGTCTCTTTATGGAAGTTATACGATCGGAGTTGTCGGTTATAGGTCTTGTACAGGATTCGTGGATTCCGATCGACGTTTACAGAGTGTTGGCGTTTCCTGATGGTTATACAAAAATTGCACTCTCAACTTTAAAGTCCGCTTTTCAACGAGGTCATGTTTGTCTGAGCGCAGTTGCGCACTGCAAATAATCCCCGACAGGGAAGCTGGATCTTTAACCGCTAGCGCTGTTCGGTCTGCGTTATCATCGCGGTTTTTGCCGGGGGTTCAGATGGCCAAGGCCAAGCGTATGTACGGCTGCACCGAGTGCGGCGCAACCTTCCCCAAGTGGGCCGGCCAGTGCAGCGAATGCGGTGCCTGGAACACGCTGACCGAAACCATGGTGGAAAGCGGCGGGGCGGCGGCACCGAGCGGACGTACCGGTTGGGCTGGCCAGCAGGCGCAGATCAAGACCCTGGCCGAAGTCAGCGTCGAGGAAATTCCACGGTTCTCCACCGTATCCAGCGAACTGGACCGGGTGCTGGGAGGCGGTCTGGTCGACGGCTCGGTGGTGCTGATCGGCGGTGATCCGGGTATCGGCAAATCGACCATTTTGTTGCAAACCCTGTGCAACCTGGCCAAGAGCATGCCGGCGCTTTACGTCACCGGCGAAGAATCCCAGCAGCAGGTAGCCATGCGCGCCCGGCGCCTGGGCCTGCCGCAGGATCAATTGCGGGTCATGACCGAAACCTGCATCGAAACCATTATTGCCACGGCCCGTCAGGAAAAGCCCAAGGTCATGGTGATCGACTCGATCCAGACGATTTTTACCGAACAACTGCAATCGGCGCCGGGCGGCGTGTCCCAGGTGCGCGAGAGCGCGGCCTTGCTGGTGCGTTATGCCAAGCAGAGCGGCACGGCGATTTTCCTGGTCGGCCACGTCACCAAGGAAGGCGCGCTGGCCGGGCCACGCGTACTGGAACACATGGTCGATACCGTGCTGTATTTCGAAGGCGAGTCGGACGGGCGCCTGCGCTTGCTGCGGGCGGTGAAAAACCGTTTCGGCGCGGTCAACGAACTGGGCGTGTTCGGCATGACTGACAAAGGGTTGAAGGAGGTTTCAAACCCGTCGGCGATTTTTCTGACACGTGCTCAGGAAGAAGTACCGGGCAGTGTGGTGATGGCGACGTGGGAAGGCACCCGGCCGATGCTGGTGGAAGTGCAGGCGCTGGTGGATGACAGCCACCTGGCCAACCCGCGGCGGGTGACCCTGGGCCTGGATCAGAACCGTCTGGCGATGTTGCTGGCGGTCTTGCACCGTCATGGCGGGATTCCCACCCATGACCAGGACGTGTTCCTCAACGTGGTCGGTGGTGTGAAGGTGCTGGAGACGGCTTCGGACCTGGCATTGATGGCGGCGGTGATGTCGAGTTTGCGCAACCGGCCTTTGCCTCATGATCTGCTGGTGTTCGGTGAAGTCGGCCTGTCCGGCGAAGTACGACCGGTGCCCAGCGGACAGGAACGCCTGAAGGAAGCCGCCAAGCACGGTTTCAAGCGCGCCATCGTGCCTAAGGGCAATGCGCCGAAAGAAGCGCCACAAGGCCTGCAGATCATCGCCGTCACGCGCCTCGAACAAGCCCTCGACTCGCTATTCGAATAACCCCCTCTACATGATCGTTCCCACGCTCCGCGTGGGAATGCAGTCAGGGACGCTCTGCGTCCCATGCTGATAACACGCGTCCCACTCAGACCCTTCAGATTTCGATCAGAGCGCCCAATTCCCGCTCAAGCTCCTGCGGATCCCCCAGATTGAGTTCGATCAACCGCCGCAAACGCTCGATGGATTCCAGGCTGATGTGATGGCAGACAAAGCCCAATTGACCATGGTCCTCATGGGTCAACTGCACATCCATTTCAATGTCGACGTCATCGCTCAGATGAATGTCGACGAAAAAGTCCTGCTGCGGATCGCCCAGCCAGGGTTCGGGCCGCTGGATCAGCAAACCCTTGAGTGACAGGTCGATCAGCTTGACCGGCCAGACGAACTCCCCCTGGCTCAGTTCGGTCCGGGCATCGAATGCGATACGTTTGAATTGGCGACGATCGACAGGGTGCTCGCTCATGGCGCTATCCTCTGGATGTTCGCTGACTATAGACCCGTATTGTCGGAACCTGCCAGCCAGGCCATGGCTCTAGACCAACGTTGGGTATGGCCTTTACCGTCAGGAGAGCTAAACTCCGATGGCTGTCCTTCTGTCCACTCTGGCTGGAATAAAAAAATGAAAAATAATAATAGCCCGCTACGCCATCTACCCTGGCTGGTGCTGGCAATCCTGGGCGCGTGCGCCCTGGGTGTAGTCGCATTGCGCAGGGGCGAGGCGATCAACGCCTTGTGGATTGTGGTCGCTGCCGTGGCCATCTATCTGGTCGCGTACCGCTACTACAGTCTGTTCATCGCTAACAACGTGATGCAACTCGATCCGCGACGGGCCACCCCCGCCGTGCTCAACAATGATGGTCTGGACTACGTTCCTACCAACAAACACATCCTCTTCGGTCACCACTTCGCGGCCATCGCGGGTGCTGGTCCCCTGGTCGGTCCGGTTCTGGCGGCGCAAATGGGTTATCTGCCCGGCACGCTCTGGCTGATCGCCGGCGTGGTGCTGGCTGGCGCGGTGCAGGACTTCATGGTTCTGTTCCTCTCCACTCGCCGTAACGGCCGTTCGCTTGGCGACATGGTTCGTGAAGAAATGGGCCGCATCCCCGGCACCATCGCGCTGTTCGGCTGCTTCCTGATCATGATCATCATCCTCGCGGTGCTGGCGCTGATCGTTGTGAAAGCCCTGGCGGAAAGCCCGTGGGGTATTTTCACGGTGATGGCGACCATCCCGATCGCGATGTTCATGGGCATCTACATGCGCTACATTCGCCCGGGTCGCATCGGCGAAATCTCGATCATCGGCGTGCTGTTGCTGCTGGGCTCGATCTGGCTGGGCGGGCAGATCGCCGCTGACCCGGTCTGGGCCAAGGCCTTTACCTTCACCGGTATTGAGATCACCTGGATGCTGATCGGCTACGGTTTCGTTGCCGCAGTGTTGCCGGTTTGGCTGATCCTGGCACCGCGTGACTACCTGTCGACCTTCCTGAAGATCGGCACCATCGTCGCCCTGGCGATCGGCATTCTGGTCACCATGCCCGAGCTCAAAATGCCGGCCCTGACCCAGTTCGTCGACGGCACTGGCCCTGTGTGGAAGGGCGGTCTGTTCCCGTTCCTGTTCATCACCATCGCCTGTGGCGCCGTGTCCGGCTTCCACGCGCTGATCTCTTCCGGCACCACGCCAAAACTGCTCGATAACGAAGTGAACGCCCGTTACATCGGTTACGGCGGCATGCTGATGGAGTCCTTCGTGGCGATCATGGCCATGGTCGCCGCTTCGGTGATCGAGCCAGGCGTGTACTTCGCCATGAACAGTCCGGCGGCAGTGGTCGGCAGCGATGTCGCCTCGGTGGCAGCGGCGGTCAGCAACTGGGGCTTCGCAATCACCCCGGAAGCGTTGCAGGCCGTGGCCCATGACATCGGTGAAACCACCATCCTGGCCCGTGCCGGCGGTGCGCCGACCCTGGCGGTCGGTATCGCGCAGATCCTGCACAGTGTGCTGCCAGGTGAAAACACCATGGCGTTCTGGTACCACTTCGCGATCCTGTTTGAAGCGCTGTTCATCCTGACTGCGGTCGACGCCGGTACCCGTGCCGGTCGTTTCATGCTGCAGGATCTGCTGGGCTCATTCGTACCGGCGCTCAAACGTACCGAATCCTGGACCGCCAACCTTATCGCCACCGCTGGCTGCGTGGCCATGTGGGGCTGGTTGCTGTATCAGGGCGTAATCGATCCGCTGGGTGGTATCAACACCTTGTGGCCGCTGTTCGGTATCTCCAACCAGATGCTGGCGGGTATCGCACTGATGCTCGGCACCGTGGTCCTGATCAAAATGAAGCGCCAGCGTTATGTCTGGGTGACCATGCTGCCAGCGGTATGGCTGCTGATCTGCACCACCACGGCCGGTTTCATCAAGCTGTTCGACGCCAACCCGGCGATCGGCTTCCTGTCGCTGGCCAAGAAATACAGCGATGCTTTGGCCAACGGCCAGATCCTCGCCCCGGCCAAGGACATCACGCAGATGCAGCACGTGATTTTCAACGCTTACACCAACGCTACGCTGACCGCACTGTTCCTGTTCGTGGTCTTCAGCATCCTGTTCTATGCACTCAAGGTCGGCATTGCCTCCTGGGGTAAAAAAGAGCGTACGGATAAAGAAGCACCATTCCAGGCACTGCCGGATGCGTGATCGAGGAGTGCAGCATGTTCAATGACTTGAGTCGCCTCGGTAAGTACCTCGGTCAGGCCGCGCGCCTGATGGTCGGCATGCCCGACTACGACAACTACGTCGAGCACATGCAAAACAAACACCCGGATAAACCGGTGATGAGCTATGAGGCGTTCTTCCGGGAGCGCCAGGAAGCCCGTTACGGTGGCAAGGGTGGGCCGAAGTGCTGTTGATTCAGCGCGAAGGTTGACGCAATACCCTGTGGGAGCGGGGTTGCTCGCGAAAGCGGTGTGTTCTTTCGCCCCTCCTTTTCACTACCCCACCCCTTCCCCAGAAAACCCCCCC
>NZ_JBSVXG010000182.1:0-11655 GCF_054070595.1 Pseudomonas sp. SDO55104_S430
ACATTTTCACCGCGTTCGTCTGACCGACGCGGTCAACTGTGGGAGCGGGCTTGCTCGCGAAGCTTTTGAAGACGGCTCATTCCTCCGCGCTATGCACCACCACCAGCAACTGCGCCTGAACCTCCCCCACCGAACGAATGCGATGCGGCTTCTGTGAATTGAAATGCAGCGCATCGCCCCGGCTGAGCAGCACCCGCTCGCTGACGAAGTCCACTTCCACCTGCCCTTCGTGGACAAACAGAAACTCCTCTCCCAGGTGTTCCTTGAAGGTTTTGTCGCTGAATTCCGTCGGCGGATAGATGATGAACGGCAGCAGGCTGCGCTCGCTGACCTGATGGGCCAGCACCGCGTAACCCGGGTTGCTGTCGCTGGCACCCAGAGGCTGACGCTCGTGACTGCGCACCAGGCTGTAGCTGTCCAGGCTGACGTTGTCCTCGGAAAACAGCTCCTCGACCTTCACGTTCAGGGCCTTGGCCAATTTCAGCGCCGCCGCGATCGACGGCGTGTTCAAGCCGCGTTCGACCTTCGACAGATAGCTCTTGGTCATGCCCGATTGTTCGGCCAAGGCCTCGAGAGTCACGCCAAGTTTTTTTCTCAATAATTTCAAACGGATAGACATTTGGAGCGATTAATCCATCAAGGAGGTGACGAATTGTCCTTGCTCATGACACAAGGTGTCATATAGCATCTTTCGTGTCATCTGCATGACCCAACCAAAGAGGACACCGATATGGCCAAGACATTAGCACTGCCCAAAGATCAACTGGTCAAGCAAGCGCTCAGCCAGATGCAAAACACTCTGGCGGATAATACGTGGACCGACCGGCAAAAGCTGGCCCTGACCTGCCGCATTCTGTTTGAGAACGGCCATGATTCCGGCCTTGCCGGGCAGATCACCTCACGCGGCCCGCAGCCAGGTACCTATTACACTCAACAGTTGGGTCTGGGTTTCGACGAAATCACCGCGAGCAACCTGCTGCTGGTCAACGAAGACCTGGAAGTGCTCGAAGGCCACGGCATGCCGAACCCGGCCAACCGTTTTCATAGCTGGGTCTACCGCGCCCGCCCGGATGTGAACTGCATCATTCACACCCACCCGACCCACGTCGCGGCGCTATCGATGCTGGAAGTACCGCTGCAGATTTCCCACATGGACCTCTGCCCGCTTTACGAAGACTGCGCGTTTCTCGAAGGCTGGCCGGGAGTGCCGGTGGGTAACGAGGAAGGTGATCTGATTGCCGGCGCCCTGGGCGACAAACGCGCGGTGCTGCTTTCCCACCACGGCCAGTTGTCCACTGGCAGCACCATCGAGGAGGCCTGTGTGATCGCCCAACTGATCGAGCGCGCCGCCAAGCTGCAGTTGCTGGCCATGAGTGCCGGGACTATCAAGCCGATCATTCCCGAACTCGGCCGCGAAGCCCATGACTGGATCGCCCGGCCCAAGCGTCACGCCGCCGCGTTCAACTACTACGCCCGGCAGAATCTGCGTCGTCACGCCGATTGCCTGAACTGATCCCAGCCCCTTTTCAACGGAGAATCCCTTATGTCCAGCGCAAACATTCACGGCATCATCGGCTACACCATCACCCCGTTCACCGCCAATGGCGAAGGTGTCGACCTTGACGCACTCGGACGTTCCATTGACCGTCTGATCGAGGGCGGCGTGCACTCCATCGCGCCACTGGGCAGCACCGGCGAAGGTGCTTACCTGAGCGATGCAGAGTGGGATCAGGTCGCCGAATTCAGCATCAAGCACGTGGCGAAGCGCGTGCCGACCGTGGTCAGCGTGTCCGACCTGACCACCGCCAAGGCCGTGCGTCGCGCCCGTTTCGCCGAAGCCCACGGCGCCGACGTGGTGATGGTATTGCCGACCTCGTACTGGAAACTCAGCGAAGCGGAAATCCTCGCCCACTACCGCGCCATCGGCGACAGCATCGGCGTGCCGATCATGCTCTACAACAACCCGGCCACCAGCGGCACCGACATGTCCGTGGACCTGATTCTGCGCATCGTCAAGGCGGTGGAAAACGTGACCATGGTCAAGGAGAGCACCGGGGACATCCAGCGCATGCATCAACTGCAACGCTTGGGCGAAGGCCAGGTACCGTTCTACAACGGCTGCAATCCATTGGCGCTGGAAGCCTTCGCCGCCGGGGCAAAAGGCTGGTGCACGGCAGCGCCGAACCTGATCCCGCAGCTCAATCTGGATTTGTACGACGCGGTGCTGGCCAACGATCTGGGTAAGGCGCGGGAGCTGTTCTATCGCCAGTTGCCGCTGCTGGATTTCATCCTCAAGGGTGGCTTGCCAGCGACGATCAAGACGGGACTGCGTCAGACCGGGCTGGAAGCGGGTAATCCGCGGTTGCCGGTGTTCCCGTTGGGTGAGGCGGGTTGCGAGCAGTTGCAGGGTTTGCTGGCGGCGCTGCGCTGAAAATCCGGATCCGCCGCCAGCCACAAGGTTGGCGGCGGGTCAGGAACAGGCGATCAGAGTGACAACAGAGTCTTGTCCTTGATCACTTTGGTCGGGCCGTTGGCCTTCACGGCGGCGATGCCTTTTTCCATGGCGGACGCCGAGGAGTAGGACTCGCTGCTGCCGATGATCTCGTGGTTGCCGGCCTTGAGGTTGAAGTAAGGATGGCCATCCCTGGTGGTCTTTTTCTCGTAGCGCTCGTCCAGGGGGCTGTTGGCCTGGACCGATGCGATGCCTTTGTCGGCCGCGGCGTGGGTGGTGTACAGCTCGCTGCTCAGAATGGTCTCGGCGTTGGCCGCCTTGAGCACGAAACGGAATTGGCCGTTGCTGCTTTTGCTGACTTCGTACCAGCCGGACATGCTTTATCTCCTGGGCGATTGAGGGGGGTGCGCTTCAGAGTAAAGACCAGCCTATTGTTTCTGTCGCCAGTTCCGGCCCCTTCGCGAGCAAGCCCGCTCCCACAATGGATTGATGTACACAAATCCACTGTGGGAGCGGGCTTGCCCGCGAAGAGGCCATCAGCGTCGACACAAAACCCTCTACTTCACCACCGCCCGCACCACCGACAACTCTTTCGCTGCCACCCGCCGCTGACTCAGATACCGCGTACAACTCACCCGCAGGAACGAAGCAAAATTCACCACCTCCCCGCGATAGTCCATCACCTCTTCATACAGCTTGGCGATCAACTGGTTGGTGGTCATGCCATCGACTTCGGCGATCTCGCTGAGGATGTCCCAGAACTGATTCTCCAGGCGCAGGGTGGTCACAACACCGCAGATGCGCAGCGAGCGGGAGCGCGATTCGTAGAGAATCGGGTCGGCTTTGACGTAGAGCTCGCACATGGGCGGGTCCTCGTTACAGGGTGATTTTGGTGCCCAGCAAACCGAGGAAACCGGCGAGCCAGCTCGGGTGGGCAGGCCAGGCCGGCGCGGTGGCCAGATTGCCCTGAACATGACCGTCCGTCACCGGGATGTCGATGAACGTACCGCCGGCCAGGCGAACTTCCGGCGCACAGGCGGGATACGCGCTGCACTCGCGGCCTTCCAGTACGCCGGCCGCGGCGAGCAATTGCGCGCCGTGGCAGACGGCGGCGATCGGTTTGCCGGCCTTGTCGAAGGCGCGCACCAGTTCCAGGACCTTGTCGTTCAGGCGCAGGTACTCCGGCGCACGGCCGCCGGGGATCAGCACGGCGTCGTAATCTGCTTCCCTGACCTTGGCGAAGTCGAAGTTCAGGGCAAACAGGTGGCCGGGTTTTTCGCTGTAGGTCTGGTCGCCCTCGAAGTCGTGGATGGCCGTGCGCACGGTCTGGCCGGCGGTCTTGTCCGGGCACACGGCGTGCACCGTATGGCCGACCATCAACAGCGCCTGGAACGGCACCATCACTTCATAGTCTTCGACGTAATCGCCGACCAGCATCAGAATTTTTTTCGCGGCCATGGGAGGACTCCTTTGGGATTTTGCACGGGGAGTATTCAAGGTAGTCCTTATCCGGTGGGGCGGGTAATAACCGCCTACTACGCACAACGCGAACGTAAACCTGTGGCGAGGGGGCTCGCCCCCGTTGGACTGCGCAGCAGTCCCATTTTTTGGGGCCGCTTCGCGGCCCAACGGGGGCAAGCCCCCTCGCCACAATGCCCTCATCGCTCGTTCAATCTCTTAACTGACTGGCATTAGGGCAAGCCCCCTCACCACAAGGTATTGACCGCAACTGTACGGATGTTTCTTCGGCCAGCTGTAAGCGCCAAAAACGGTGGTTTATGGCTAGATGAAGGCTCTTCCAATCACAACAATTCCGGTTGCCATCATGTCCTCCCGCGAAAACACCGGCATGGCCCTGGGCCTGCTTGGCGTCGTCATTTTCAGCCTCACCCTGCCCTTCACGCGCATCGTCGTGCAGGAACTTCATCCGCTGCTCAATGGCCTGGGTCGAGCGCTGTTCGCGGCGGTGCCGGCGGCGATTCTGTTGTTGTGGCGTCGGGAAAAATGGCCGACCTGGAGACAAGTCAGAGGCCTCAGTATGGTGATTGCCGGGGTGATTCTGGGCTTTCCTGTGTTGTCGGCCTGGGCGATGCAAACCTTGCCGGCGTCCCATGGGGCGCTGGTAAACGGTCTGCAACCGCTGTGCGTGGCGCTTTACGCCGCTTGGCTGTCCCATGAGCGTCCGTCGAAAGCCTTCTGGGCGTGTGCAGCGCTGGGCAGTGCATTGGTGCTCGGTTACGCGCTGATCAGCGGTGCCGGCAGTATTCAGGCCGGGGATCTGCTGATGCTCGGGGCGATTGCGGTGGGTGGCCTGGGTTATGCCGAGGGCGGCCGGTTGGCCAAGGAAATGGGCGGCTGGCAGGTGATCTGCTGGGCGCTGGTGCTGTCGACCCCGCTGCTGATCGGTCCGGTGTGGTACCTGGCGCTGCAACATCAGGGCGAAGTCTCGGCCAAAACCTGGTGGGCGTTTGGCTATGTTTCGCTGTTTTCGCAGTTCATCGGGTTCTTTGCCTGGTACGCGGGGCTGGCGATGGGCGGGATTGCGCGGGTCAGTCAGATCCAGCTGCTGCAGATCTTCTTCACCATCGCGTTTTCCGCGCTGTTCTTTGGCGAACATGTCGAGCCGATCACCTGGCTGTTTGCGGCCGGCGTGATCGTGACCGTAATGCTGGGCCGCAAGACCGCCATCAAACCCGCACGCACCGCCACCGCATAACCCTGTAGGAGCGAGCAAGCTCGCGATGGAGGCACAGACACCGCGGGGCGTCAGGCAGCCAGCGTTATCGTTGACGACCATCGCGGGCAAGCCTCGCTCCCACACGTTTACGCGGACCTTGTAGGAGCTAGCTTGCTCGCGATGGAGGTGCAAACACCGCGGGGTATCAGGCAGCCAGCGTTATTGTTGGCGACCATCGCGAGCAGGCTCGCTCCCACAGGTTTTTATGTTCCTGCGGGGAAGTGGGTTACTTCAGGTACCCATCGGCCCGCAGCAGCGTTTCCAGGCAGTGTTCGGTGATGTGGTAGAAGTCCTTCAGCTCCTGAATCTTCGCCAACAACGCCGTCGGGTCCACCGGTTCGGCGCGTTTGACCGCCAGGATCATCTTGTTCTTGTTGGTGTGGTCCAGTGAGATGAACTCGAACACCTTGGTCTCGTAGCCGCAGGCTTCGAGGAACAGCGCACGCAGGCTGTCGGTGACCATTTCCGCCTGTTGGCCCAGGTGCAGGCCGTATTGCAGCATTGGCTTGAGCAGCGCCGGGCTCTGGATCTGCAGGCGGATCTGCTTGTGGCAGCACGGCGAGCACATGATGATCGACGCCCCAGAGCGGATGCCGGTGTGGATCGCATAGTCGGTGGCGATGTCGCAGGCATGCAGGGCGATCATCACCTCCAGCTCGCTCGGCGCCACGCTGCGCACGTCACCGCACTTGAACACCAGCCCCGGATGATCCAGCTTTTGCGCCGCGGTGTTGCACAACTTGACCATATCCTCACGCAACTCGACCCCGGTCACCTCGCCCTCGGCGTTCAGGGTGTTGCGCAGGTAGTCGTGGATGGCGAAGGTCAGGTAACCCTTGCCCGACCCGAAGTCCGCCACCCGCACCGGCTTGTCCAGCGCCAGCGGCGAAGAGGTCAGCGCATGGCTGAACACTTCGATGAATTTGTTGATCTGCTTCCACTTGCGCGACATCGCCGGAATCAGCTCGTGCTGCTTGTTGGTCACGCCCAGGTCGGCGAGAAACGGCCGGTTCAGGTCGAGAAAGCGGTTCTTCTCGCGGTTGTGCTCGGCGGACGGCACTTCGCGCAATTGCTGGGGTTTGCTCTTGAACAGCGAGCTCTTGCCCTTTTTGCTGTATTCGAGCTGCGCTTCGTCGGTCAGAGAGAGCAAATGCGCATTTTTGAAGGCGGATGGCAACAGCCCGGCGACGGTCGCCACGCCCTCTTCCAGCGGCAGGTTCTTGGTGATGTCGCGGGTCTTGTAGCGATAGACGAAGGACAGGCAAGGCTGCCCCTTCACCGCCACCGCCTTGATGATGATGCGCTGCAGATCCGCCTCATCGCCGACGTACTTGGCCAGCACCAGCTTGATGAAGGCGTTTTGCGCAAGGCTGGTTTGCAGCAGATCGATGAACTGGGCGTGATGATCCGGCGCGAGGCTGGCGGGAGTAGCGGTAACAGACATGGAAAAAACGGCCTCAGGGCGGGGCGGATCGGGAATGGCGAGTATTTTAGGGGGGATGGCGGTTGAGGACACGTAGTTATTTACGAACGGCGACTTGTACTCAGCGCAGATCCATTGTGGGAGCGGGCTTGCCCGCGATTGCGATCTGACATTCAGAATTGATGTCGACTGATCCACCGCTATCGCGGGCAAGCCCGCTCCCACAGGTTCAATTGTCAGTGGGATCAGTGATTAGCCCAGAACTATCAGCCGATTCGGCAATTCGTTACGCACATGCGTCACCGGCACATGCACCTTGAGCAACTCTCCACAGGCCTCGACGCAATTGACGAAGCCCTGCAAGGTCTGCCCCTCACGTACCTGGCGGGTGAAATCGGCGACTATCGTGTCCCAGCTCTTGTTGTCCAGGCGGCTGGAGATGCCCTCGTCCACCAGGATTTCCACATAGCGCTCCGCCTCGGATACGAAGATCAGGATGCCGGTGCTGCCCACGGTGTGGTGCAGGTTCTGTTCGAGGAACTGCCGCCGCGCCAGGTTCGAGGCGCGCCAGTGGCGGACCGAGCGCGGGATCAGGTGGGTGGTAATCTTCGGCACGCGAAACAGCAGGCAGAGAACGATGAAGCTGATCCATTGCACCAGCAACAGACTGTGCGTGGTCAGCCAGCCAGTCAGGTAATGCACGATCCCCGGCACCACCAGCGCCAGCAGGCTGGCCCAGAGCAGCGGGATGTATGCATAGTCGTCGGCGCGGGCCGCAAGTACCGTCACCAGCTCCGCGTCGGTGTCGCGCTCGACCCGGGCGATGGCCTCGGCGACCTTGCGTTGTTCGTGTTCAGTCAGTAATGCCATGTCGAAAAGTGCCTGCTCATTATTATTGTCACCAGCCGCCGGACGAACCACCGCCCCCGAAACTGCCTCCGCCGCCGCTGAAGCCCCCGCCTCCGCCGCCCCCACCGAAGCCTCCGCCGCCAAATCCGCCTCCGGAACCACCGGAACCGCCACGACCGGCGGGAAGGATACCCAGCATCTGGCAGACAAACACCGTCAGGATGAACAACAGCACCAAAAACACGAACAGTGCCGGATGCCGCGAGATGAAGTCGTCCTCCGGATCGCCAGTGGATTCATATACCGTCGAGGGTTCATCCAGGGGATTGCCGCCCAGCACCACCAGCATCGCCGCCACGCCGTCGCTGATGCCTTTGCTGTAGTTGCCGGCCTTGAACGCCGGAGTGATGACCTGGTGAATGATCACCGAACTCTGGGCGTCGGTCAGCCGGTCTTCCAGGCCGTAGCCCACTTCGATGCGTAACTTTCGCTCGTCCCGGGCGACGATCAGCAGCGCACCGTTGTTCTTGTCTTTCTGGCCGATGCCCCAGAAGCGCCCGAGTTGATAACCGAAATCGGCGATGTCGGTGCCCTGCAAATCGGGCAAGGTGACTACCACCAGTTGCTCGCCGGTAGCCTTCTCATGGGCAGCCAGCTGTTGCGTCAACTGCTCGCGCACCGAAGGCTCGATCATCTGGGCGTTGTCCACCACCCGCCCGGTCAGCGCCGGGAACGTCAATTCGGCCTGAGCCGCGAGGGCAAACAGCCACAGTATCAGCACCAGGCCCAGCTTCATTGCGCGCATTGGCAACCTCATCCGTGCCCCCTACGCGGGTTCAAAACTTCACTTCGGGGGCTTTTTCAGAGCCCGGCGTTGCTTCGAACGTCTCGCGAATCGGCAGGCTGCTGTACATCACGCTGTGCCACAGACGACCGGGAAAGGTGCGGATCTCGGTGTTGTACTTCTGCACCGCGAGGATGAAATCGCGCCGGGCCACGCTAATGCGGTTCTCGGTGCCTTCAAGCTGGGATTGCAGGGCCAGGAAGTTCTGGTTGGCCTTCAGGTCCGGATAACGCTCGGACACCACCATCAGGCGGCTCAAGGCCCCGGTGAGCCCGTCCTGGGCCTGCTGGTACTGCTTGAGCTTTTCCGGGTTGTCCAGGGTTGAGGCATCGACTTGGATCGACGTGGCCTTGGCCCGGGCCTCGATCACCGCCGTCAGCGTTTCTTGCTCGTGGGCGGCATAGCCCTTGACGGTTTCCACCAGGTTGGGAATCAGGTCGGCGCGACGCTGATACTGGTTCTGCACCTGACCCCAGGCAGCTTTCGCCTGCTCATCGAGGGTCGGGATGTTGTTGATGCCGCAGGCGGTCAGCAACGTCGCCATCACCAGCAAGGTGGCGATCTGCAGCCTCGACCGGTAAGACTGTCTAGCATTCATCACAGTGATACTCCGTTCACATTACCTGGAAAAAACAACCGACGACCCTCTCGGCCGGCTCTTGGGGCATAATCCGCCGCGCCACTGGATTGCATCGGGACAATGGGCTAAAAGATGCCCTGCGCAAAAAACATCCGGCTTGCGGCACCTTTTAAGGCGGCCGATTTCAGATAAGCACCCGAACAACAATAGACGCTCCCTAACTTTTGGCTGACCGGCGCGTGCATCGCCGCTTGGGCCCTTGAGAAAACTATTCATGAAGAAGCTGTGTTTGCTGGGTTTGCTCGTCAGCCTGGCCAGTCATAACGTATTGGCCGCTACGACGCCCCCGCCGCTGGAAAAAAAGGACGCCTTCATCAGCAACCTGATGAAGCAGATGACCCTCGACGAAAAAATCGGCCAGTTGCGCCTGATCAGCATCGGCCCGGAAATGCCCCGGGAGCTGATCCGCAAGGAAATCGCCGCGGGCAACATCGGCGGCACGTTCAACTCGATCACCCGACCGGAAAACCGTCCGATGCAGGACGCGGCCATGCGCAGCCGGCTGAAGATCCCGATGTTCTTCGCCTACGACGTGATCCACGGTCACCGCACCATTTTCCCGATCCCGCTGGCCCTGGCTTCGAGCTGGGACATGGACGCCATCGGCCTGTCCGGGCGCATCGCCGCCAAGGAAGCCGCCGCCGACAGCCTCGACATCACCTTCGCGCCGATGGTCGACATCTCCCGCGACCCGCGCTGGGGCCGCACCTCCGAAGGTTTCGGTGAAGACACCTATCTGGTCTCGCGTATTGCCGGGGTGATGGTCAAGGCGTTCCAGGGCGCCGGCGCCAATGCTGCCGACAGCATCATGGCCAGCGTCAAGCACTTCGCCCTGTACGGCGCGGTCGAGGGCGGTCGCGACTACAACGTCGTCGACATGAGCCCGGTCAAGATGTACCAGGACTACCTGCCGCCATACCGCGCCGCCATCGACGCCGGTGCCGGCGGGGTGATGGTCGCGCTGAACTCGATCAACGGCGTGCCGGCCACCGCCAACACCTGGCTGATGAACGACCTGCTGCGCAAGGAGTGGGGCTTCAAGGGCCTGGCCGTGAGCGATCACGGGGCGATTTTCGAGCTGATCAAGCACGGCGTCGCCGCCGACGGTCGCGAAGCGGCGAAGCTGGCGATCAAGGCCGGCATCCACATGAGCATGAACGACACCCTGTACGGCAAGGAGCTGCCGGGGCTGCTGAAGTCCGGCGAGATCAAGCAGAGCGACATCGACAACGCCGTGCGTGCGGTACTCGACGCCAAGTACGACATGGGCCTGTTCAAGGACCCGTACCTGCGCATCGGCAAGGCCGAGGATGATCCGGCCGACACCTACGCCGACAGCCGCCTGCACCGCGCCGAGGCCCGTGACGTGGCCCGCCGCAGCCTGGTGCTGCTGAAGAACAGCAACGAAACCCTGCCGCTGAAGAAAACCGCGAAAGTCGCCCTGGTCGGCCCGCTGGCCAAGGCGCCGATCGACATGATGGGCAGCTGGGCCGCCGCCGGGCGTCCGGCGCAGTCGGTGACTCTGTTCGATGGCATGAGCAACGTGATCGGCGACAAGTCGACGCTGATCTACGCCCGTGGCGCCAACATTACCAGTGATCCGAAGATTCTCGGCTACCTGAACTTCCTTAACTTCGACGCTCCGGAAGTGGTCGATGACCCGCGCCCGGCCAAGGAGTTGATCGACGAAGCGGTAAAAGCTGCCAAGGATGCTGACGTGGTGGTCGCCGCCGTGGGTGAATCCCGTGGCATGTCCCACGAATCGTCGAGCCGTACCGACCTGAACATCCCGGAAAACCAGCGCGAACTGATCCGTGCCCTGAAAGCCACCGGCAAGCCGCTGGTGCTGGTGCTGATGAACGGCCGTCCGCTGTCGATTCTGCAGGAGAACGAACAGGCCGACGCGATTCTGGAAACCTGGTTCAGCGGCACCGAAGGCGGCAACGCCATCGCCGACGTGCTGTTCGGCGACTACAACCCGTCGGGCAAACTGCCGATCACCTTCCCGCGTTCGGTGGGTCAGATTCCGACCTACTACAACCACCTGAGCATCGGGCGGCCGTTCACGCCGGGCAAACCGGGCAACTACACCTCGCAGTACTTCGACGACACCACCGGCCCCCTGTTCCCGTTCGGTTATGGCCTGAGCTACACCGATTTCAGCCTGAGCGACATGGCGCTGTCGTCGACCACGCTGAACAAGACCGGCAAACTCGACGCCAGTATCACTGTGAAAAACACCGGCAAGCGTGACGGCGAAACCGTGGTGCAGTTGTACATTCAGGACGTGACCGGCTCGATGATTCGTCCGCTCAAGGAACTGAAGAACTTCCAGAAAGTGATGCTCAAGGCCGGCGAACAGAAAGTCGTCCACTTCACCATTACCGAGGACGACCTGAAGTTCTACAACACCCAGCTCAAGTACGCGGCGGAACCGGGCAAGTTCAATGTGCAGATCGGTCTGGATTCCAAGGATGTGACGCAGCAGAGTTTTGAGCTGCTCTGACGTAACCCTGACTGATCGTTCCCACGCTCCGCGTGGGAATGCCTCAGGGGACGCTCCGCGTCCAGCGACGCAGAGCGTCACGGGCTGCATTCCCACGCAGAGCGTGGGAACGATCACCAATTGCTGTAATCCTCCGAACGCCACAAAAACCTGTGGGAGCGGGCTTGCCCGCGATGACGGCAGCACATTCAACATTAATGTTGG
>NZ_JBSVXG010000183.1:0-11650 GCF_054070595.1 Pseudomonas sp. SDO55104_S430
GCGGTCTGTCAGCTGCAACCCTGCCAACTGACACTCCCTCTTCGCGAGCAAGCCCGCTCCCACAGGTACGGCGTCAGCCATGGGGACTTGTTGCGATATTTAAGAGCTTTCGCACCCACGCCACTGGCGTTATCCTTGATTTCATCACTATTGCCCCAGGGCGGCTAAATACGACCTTGAACGCACCCATAGAACCCCATCGTTTCATCCTCGAGCCCTTCGAGGCTCGCCGCTTCGCCAATCTGTGCGGGCAGTTCGACGAGCATCTGCGCTTGATCGAAAAGCGCCTGACCATCGAGATCCGCAACCGCGGAAACCAGTTCGAGCTGATCGGCGAGCGCAAACACACCACCTCCGCGGAAAACCTTCTGCGCCGCCTGTACCGGGAAACCAAGGGTACCGAGCTGTCGCCGGACATGGTTCACCTGTTCCTGCAGGAGTCCGCCGTCGAAGAGCTGGACAACCACTCCCCTGCCGAAGCCGCCGTCTCCCTGCGCACCAAGAAAGGCATGATTCGCCCTCGCGGCTTGAATCAGCAGCGCTACGTGAAGGAAATCCTCGGTAACGACATCAACTTCGGCATCGGTCCGGCCGGTACCGGCAAGACCTATCTGGCCGTGGCCTGCGCTGTGGATGCCCTGGAACGCGAGCAGATCCGCCGGATCCTGCTGGTGCGTCCGGCGGTCGAAGCCGGCGAGAAACTGGGCTTCCTGCCCGGCGACCTCAGCCAGAAGATCGACCCGTACCTGCGCCCGCTCTACGACGCGCTCTACGAAATGCTCGGCTTCGAATACGTCGCCAAGCTGATCGAACGTCAGGTCATCGAAGTCGCGCCGCTGGCCTACATGCGTGGCCGCACACTCAACAACAGTTTCATCATCCTCGACGAAAGCCAGAACACCACCGTCGAGCAGATGAAGATGTTCCTGACCCGAATCGGCTTCGGCTCCACCGCTGTCATCACCGGTGACATCACCCAGGTCGACCTGCCACGCGGCACCAAGTCCGGGCTGCACCATGTGATCGAAGTGTTGAAAGACGTGCCGGGCATCAGCTTCACCCACTTCCAGCCCAAGGACGTGGTGCGCCATCCGTTGGTACAACGCATTGTCGAAGCCTACGAGCGCTTCGAAACCCGTGCGGCCGATGATGCAGCCGCCAAGGATAGCCGCCGCGATGCTTGAGCTTGACCTGCAAATCGCGACCCAAGCGCCCGCCCCCAGCGAAGCCGAGTTTCGCCAATGGTGCGAACTCGCGCTGCGCCAGCGCACCGCCGACTCGGAAATGACCATTCGCCTGGTCGACGAAGCCGAAGGGCGCGAGCTGAACCACACCTGGCGGCAGAAGGATTACGCAACTAACGTCTTGTCATTCCCGGCCGATGTGCCGGACGAGTTTCTCGACATCCCGCTGCTGGGCGATCTGGTGATCTGTGTCGCCGTGGTCGAGCGTGAGGCTGGCGAACAAGGCAAGGCACTCAAAGCCCACTGGGCACACCTGGTGATTCACGGCTGCTTGCATCTGCTCGGTTACGACCATATAGAGGACGACGAAGCAGAAGAAATGGAAGCACTGGAACGCAGTTTGCTTGCTGAACTTGGCTTTCCCGATCCGTACGCGGACGACGAAAATTAAACATCCCCGAACACTTACAACAAAGGATTCAGAGTAATCGCTATGAGCGAAGATCGATCGAGCAACGGGCAGAAGTCCTGGCTAGGTAAACTGACCCAGGCTTTTGCCCACGAGCCGAAGAACCGCCAGGAGCTGCTGGAGCTGCTGCGCGACGCACACCAGAACAAACTGTTGGACAGCGAAGCGCTGGCCATCGTCGAAGGCGCCATCCAGGTTGCAGACCTGCAGGTACGGGACATCATGGTCCCGCGCTCGCAGATGGTCAGCATCAAGGTGACCCAGACACCGCGCGAGTTCCTGCCTGCCGTGGTCGACTCGGCCCACTCCCGCTATCCGGTGATCGGCGAAAGCCACGATGACGTGATGGGCGTGTTGCTGGCCAAGGACTTGCTGCCACTGATCCTCAAAGAGAACGGCGACAGCTTCAACATCAAGGATCTGCTGCGCCCGGCTACCTTCGTGCCGGAGTCCAAGCGCCTGAACGTGCTGCTGCGCGAGTTCCGCGCCAACCACAACCACATGGCCATCGTCATCGACGAATACGGCGGCGTGGCGGGACTGGTGACCATCGAAGACGTGCTGGAGCAGATAGTCGGCGACATCGAAGACGAGCACGATGTCGAAGAAGACAGCTACATCAAGCCGCTGCCGAGCGGTGATTTCCTGATCAAGGCGCTGACGCCGATCGAGAACTTCAACGAGTTCTTCGACAGCGAATTCTCCGACGACGAGTTCGATACCGTCGGCGGCCTGGTGATGAGCGCGTTCGGGCACTTGCCAAAACGCAACGAAATCACTGAAATCGGCACCTATCGCTTCCGCATCCTGAACGCCGACAGTCGCCGGATTCACTTGCTGCGCCTGACCCCAATCGCCCGGTAATTCCAAGGACTGAAATGCTCCGTCTGAACCGCCCCGGCTGGCCCGGTAACCTGCTGGCCGTGGCGGCCGGTGCAATCACTACCCTGGCCCTGGCGCCATTCGATATCTGGCCGCTGGCTTTGCTGGCGGTCGGTCTTTTCTACGCAGGCTTGCGAGAGCTGAGCCCCCGCCAGGCCCTGGGTCGTGGCTGGTGTTTCGGCTTCGGCCTGTTCGGCGCCGGGACCAGTTGGATCTACTACAGCATCCACCACTTCGGTGGCGCGTCGGTGTTGCTGGCCGGTTTTCTGATGCTGCTGTTCACAGCAGCGATTGCCTGGTTCTTCGCCCTGCCCGCCTGGGTTTGGGCCCGCTGGCTGCGACGCAACGAAGCGCCACTGGCCGATGCCCTGGCATTTGCTGCGCTGTGGGTCGGGCAAGAGGCGTTTCGCGGCTGGTTTCTCACCGGGTTCCCGTGGCTTTATTCCGGCTACAGCCAACTCGACGGCCCGTTGACGGGGCTCGCGCCTGTCGGCGGCATGTGGCTGATTTCCTTCACCCTCGCCCTGACTGCCGCGCTGATCTACAACGGCATGCGTCTGGTTCGCAGCGGCCGCAAAGCCTTCATCGCCATTGGCGCAGTGCTTCTGGTCGGCCCATGGATCGCCGGCGTGGCGCTCAAGCACCATGCCTGGACCAGCCCGTCCGGCGCGCCGTTGAGCGTCGCGGCGATTCAGGGCAACGTCGAACAGAGCATGAAATGGGACCCGGCGCAGCTCAACGCGCAGTTGGCGCTGTACCGCGACATGAGCTTCACCTCAAAACCGGTCGACCTGCTGATCTGGCCGGAAACCGCGGTGCCGGTACTCAAGGAGTCCGCTCAGGGCTATCTGGACATGATGGGAAATTTCGCCGCCGAGCGTAATTCCGCCCTGATCACCGGCGTCCCGATTCGCCAGGTGGTTCACCAGGAGAAGCGCTTCTTCAACGGCATTACCGTCGTCGGCGAAGGCGATGGCACTTACCTCAAGCAGAAACTGGTGCCTTTCGGTGAGTACGTTCCCTTGCAGGATGTGCTGCGCGGCTTGATCGCCTTCTTCGACCTGCCGATGTCGGACTTCGCCCGGGGCCCTGCGGATCAAGCGATGCTGCAAGCCAAGGGCTACCAGATTGCGCCGTTCATCTGCTACGAAGTGGTGTACCCGGAATTCGCAGCGGGCCTCGCCGCGCAAAGCGATCTATTGCTGACGATCAGTAACGACACCTGGTTCGGCACCTCCATAGGCCCGCTGCAACACCTGCAGATGGCGCAGATGCGCGCGTTGGAAGCCGGTCGCTGGATGATCCGCGCTACCAACAACGGTGTGACCGGCCTGATCAACCCGTTTGGCCAGATCACCGAGCAGATCCCGCAATTCGAGCGCGGCATTCTGTATGGCGAAGTGGTGCCGATGCACAACCTCACGCCTTATCTGCAATGGCGTTCGTGGCCGTTGATCATCGTTTGTGTGGTTCTGTTTGGCTGGGCGTTGATTGCCAGTCGGATGGCCAAGACCGTTTAAAGACAAAGATCGCAGCCTGTGCAGCAGGCTGCGATCTTTTGATCTTCAACGATAGAACAACGAATACCCCACCTGCCCTACCGCCTCGTTGATCAGCTGTCCGCTGCGCCAGATCGCCTTGAACTCCGGCATCCAGCCGCCGAACGCTTCGCCATTGTCCAGACCCAAAAACCCGACCGGCGCCGGCACTACCTCAAACCCCGCCTTCCTGAAACTCCAGACCGCCCGCGGCATATGCGCGGCAGTCGTCACAACCACCACGCGCTTGACACCTTCGGGCAACAGCACCTTGGCTGTCATTTGGGCGTTTTCCCAAGTGGTACGGCTTTGCCCTTCCTGCCAACGCACCGTCACGCCGAAATCGTCACGCAGGGAGTCGGCCATGATCTGCGCCTCGCTCGGTGGCGTGTCGTAATGCAGCCCGCCGCTGGTCAATACCGGCAAGCCCGAGGCCTTGGCCAATCGCGCCGCATAACGTTGGCGCTCCAGGCCCACACCTGTGGGCTGGTCAGTGTCCCAGGCCACATCGCCCCGTTCACGCCCTGATCCAAGCACCACGATGGCATCGGCGTGTTGCCCCAGGGTTGCCCATTCGTCGCGAGCCAGCGGTGGCTCGCGTTCGAGCAGCCCCGCGCTCCATTGCACCACCGCCGGCAGACTCATCAGCCAGAATCCACCCAGCCCAACGGCAAAGCAAAAACCGGCAAGCCGCGGCCTTGAGCGACGCAGCCACCAGGCCAGGATCAGCAACAGGATGAGAATGCCGGGCGGCATCAGAAGGTGTTTCACGAAATAACGAAAAGGCATCGAGCATCTCCATGAAGATGCCCGAAGCCTAAGTGGGTTGACGCAATGCGACAATAAATACGAAAGGACTGTGCTGCAAAAAACCACTGAACATGGGCTTTTGCCTCACTTGAACATCAGAGACCGGACCTTTACCGCGTCTCTACCGGGTATTTTGTCCTTGAGCCAGATGACCTTGGCAGAACGTGGTGCGTCGAGTTGTTTCACGGCTTCTGACAGGCATCCGTGCGTCTCACGTTCGCTGCGATCCAGGTACGCCTTGACCAGTGCAAACTCTGCGGGGCTCAAGCCGCGCAGCTCCAGTTCAAGCGGACGTTCATCACGCAGCCGGCTGGCGGTTTTTGCTGCTTCCAGCGCCAGGCCCAGACGATCGATCAGTCTTTCGTACAGCTCCGGTTTTGTAGCTTTTTGCTGTGACTCAACCATCCCTCACCTCATTGGAAGATAAGACCTACTCCCCAAATAAGAGCTTAGCTTCCATGCACAAACCGGCTGAACGCCGCGACCAACGGCCCTCGCAGCGGTTTTGGCAAGACGCGCGGCAGCAATCAGGGTTTCCCTCGGCAGAGTGCGGTCATGTATGCTACGGCGCTTCCTGTAACTCCACTTCCAGCTCGGCTGGACATCGAAATCGCCGAATCGGCGCCTTCACCGTCCAGCGTTGCATTGAAGAGGATTGGGCCACCCCTATTCAGTTCAAAAGTAGCCATGCACGAACAATATCAGCCCCGTGAAATCGAAGCCGCCGCCCAGTCCTTCTGGGACGAGCAAAAGTCCTTTGAAGTCAGCGAACAGCCAGGCAAGGAAACCTACTACTGCCTGTCGATGTTCCCTTACCCCAGCGGCAAGCTACACATGGGGCACGTGCGCAACTACACCATCGGCGACGTGATCTCCCGCTACCAGCGCATGCAAGGCAAGAACGTTCTGCAACCGATGGGTTGGGACGCTTTCGGCATGCCGGCGGAAAACGCCGCGATGAAGAACAACGTGGCGCCCGCCAAGTGGACCTACGAAAACATCGCCTACATGAAATCCCAGCTGCGCAGCCTGGGCCTGGCGGTGGACTGGTCCCGTGAAGTGACCACCTGCAAGCCTGATTACTACCGCTGGGAACAATGGCTGTTCACTCGCCTGTTCGAAAAAGGCGTGATCTACCGCAAGAACGGTACTGTGAACTGGGACCCGATCGATCAGACCGTACTGGCCAACGAGCAGGTCATCGACGGTCGCGGCTGGCGTTCCGGCGCGCTGATCGAAAAGCGCGAAATCCCGATGTACTACTTCAAGATCACCGCCTACGCGGATGAGCTGCTGGAGAGCCTCGACGAACTGGATGGCTGGCCTGAACAGGTCAAGACCATGCAGCGCAACTGGATCGGCAAGTCCCGCGGCATGGAAGTGCAGTTCCCGTACAACGTCGACTCCATCGGCGAAAGCGGCACCCTGAAAGTCTTCACCACCCGTCCGGATACCCTGATGGGGGCGACTTACGTCGCCGTGGCCGCCGAGCACCACCTGGCCACCCTGGCAGCGCAGAACAATCCCGAGCTGCAAGCGTTCATCGCCGAATGCAAGAGCGGCAGCGTCGCCGAAGCCGACGTCGCCACCCAGGAGAAAAAAGGCCTGCCGACCGGCCTGTTCGTCGAGCACCCGCTGACCGGCGAAAAACTGCCGGTCTGGGTCGCCAACTATGTGCTGATGCATTACGGCGACGGCGCGGTAATGGCTGTGCCGGCCCACGACGAGCGCGATTTCGAATTCGCCCACAAGTACAACCTGCCGGTCAAATCCGTGGTGCGCACCAGTTCCGGTGACACCAACCCTGCCCCGTGGCAGGAGGCTTACGGCGAGCACGGCGCGCTGATCAACTCCGGCGAATTCGACGGCCTGGACTTCGCCGGCGCTTTCGACGCCATCGAAGTCGCGCTGATCAAGAAAAACCTCGGCGCCTCGCGCACCCAGTTCCGCTTGCGCGACTGGGGCATCAGCCGCCAGCGTTACTGGGGCTGCCCGATCCCGATCATCCACTGCGCCAGCTGTGGCGACGTGCCGGTACCGGAAGACCAGTTGCCGGTCGTATTGCCGGAAGACGTGGTGCCGGACGGCGCCGGCTCGCCGCTGGCGCGCATGCCCGAGTTCTACGAGTGCACCTGCCCGAAATGCGGCCAGCCTGCCAAGCGTGAAACCGACACCATGGACACCTTCGTCGAGTCCTCGTGGTACTACGCCCGCTACGCCTCGCCGAAATACGAGGGTGGCCTGGTGGAAAAAGCCGCAGCCGACCACTGGTTGCCGGTGGATCAGTACATCGGCGGTATCGAACACGCCATTCTCCACCTGCTCTACGCGCGCTTCTTCCACAAGCTGATGCGCGACGAAGGGCTGGTGAGCTCCAACGAGCCATTCAAGAACCTGCTGACCCAAGGCATGGTGGTCGCCGAGACCTACTATCGTCGTGAAGCCAACGGTGCCTACACCTGGTTCAACCCGGCGGATGTCGAACTCGAGCGCGACAGCAAGGCCAAGGTCATCAGCGCCAAGCTGAAATCCGACGGTCTGCCGGTGGAAATCGGCGGCACCGAGAAGATGGCCAAGTCGAAGAACAACGGCGTCGACCCACAGTCGATGATCGACCAGTTCGGCGCGGACACCTGCCGTCTGTTCATGATGTTCGCCTCGCCGCCTGACATGAGCGCCGAATGGTCCGACTCCGGCGTTGAGGGTTCGCACCGTTTCCTCAAGCGCGTCTGGCGTCTGGCCCAGGCTCACGTTACCCAGGGCCTGCCGGGGAAACTGGACGTCGCGAGCCTTTCAGACGAGCAGAAAGCCGTTCGCCGTTCGATCCACCTGGCCATCAAGCAGGCCAGCCACGACGTCGGCCAGAACCACAAATTCAACACCGCCATCGCCCAGGTGATGACGCTGATGAACGTACTGGAAAAGGCCGCGCAAGCGACCGAGCAGGATCGCGCGCTGGTCCAGGAAGGCCTGGAAGCCGTGACTCTGTTGCTGGCTCCGATCACGCCGCACATCAGCCATGACCTGTGGCACCGACTGGGCCACGCAGGTGCCGTGATCGACGCCACCTGGCCGGTGGTGGATGAAAGCGCCCTGGTGCAGGACAGCCTGCAACTGGTCATTCAGGTGAATGGCAAGCTGCGCGGCCAGATCGACATGCCGGCCAGCGCCACCCGCGAAGAAATCGAAGCCGCCGCCCGCGCCAACGAAAACGTGCTGCGTTTCGTCGATGGTCTGACGATTCGCAAAGTGATCGTGGTACCGGGCAAACTGGTCAACATCGTCGCCAGCTAATTGGATCAGGCGCCGGGCCAAGCCTGGCGCCGAGTAAAACCTTTCGGGTCGCTTGAACGGCCCACATGGTTTCAAGGGGAGCAACACAATGATCAAACGCAACTTGCTGGTGATGGGCCTCGCGATCCTGCTGAGCGCCTGCGGTTTCCAGCTGCGCGGCACCGGCACCACCGAACTGGCGATCAAGGAACTCGACGTCAGCGCGCGCAACTCCTATGGCGAAACCGTGACGCAACTGCGTCAGGTGCTCGATAGCAGCGGCGTCAAGGTCTACACCGGCGCACCCTACAAGCTGGTGCTGACGGACGAGCAGGAAACCCAGCGCATCCTCAGCTACGCCGGTGCTGGTCGTACTGGCGAATATCAACTGAACACCACGCTCAACTACAGCATCCTCAGCCAGGGCAATCTGTCGTTGATCAATGACAAAATCGAAGTGGAGAAGGTCTTCATCCACGACGGCAACAACCTGGTGGGTTCCGACCAGGAAGCCGCCGACGCCCGCAAGGAAATGCGTCGCGAACTGGTACAACGCATGATGCTGCGCTTGCAGCAGATTTCGCCGACCCAGTTGCAACAGCTGCAGCAGACCGCCGAAGCCCGCGCCAAGGCAGAAGCCGCGGCACTGGAAGCGGCGCAGAAGGCTGAAGCGGATACTCCGCGTCAGTCGCCTATCGAAATCCCGCAGCAGTAAGACTTACGGGGCGCTCTGGCGCCCCGTTCGCCCTCTCTTATGAAGCTCGCTCCCGCCCAACTCGCCAAGCACCTGCAAGGCAGCCTCGCGCCGGTCTACGTCATCAGTGGCGATGATCCGCTGCTGTGCCAGGAGGCCGCCGACGCCATCCGCTCTGCCGCTCGTCAGCAGGGCTTCGATGAGCGTCAGGTGTTTGCCGCCGACGCCAATTTCGACTGGGGTACATTGCTGCTCGCCGGGGCCAGCATGTCGCTGTTCGCCGAAAAGCGCCTGCTGGAACTGCGCCTGCCCTCAGGCAAGCCTGGGGACAAAGGCGCCGCCGCGCTCATCGAATATTGCTCGCGACCGGCCGAAGACACGGTACTGCTGATCAGCCTGCCGAAGCTCGATGGCAGCGCGCAGAAAACCAAGTGGGGCAAGGCGTTGGTCGAAGGCCAACAGACCCAGTTCGTGCAAATCTGGCCAGTGGATGCCAGCCAGCTGCCGAGCTGGATCCGTCAGCGTTTGTCCCAGGCCGGGCTGTCCGCCAGCCAGGACGCGGTAGAGCTGATCGCTGCACGGGTCGAAGGCAACCTGCTGGCCGCCGCCCAGGAGATCGAAAAGCTCAAGTTGATGGCCGAAGGCGGTCAGATCACCATCGAAACCGTGCAGGCGGCGGTCGCCGACAGTGCGCGCTTCGATGTCTTCGGGCTGACCGATGCGATTCTCAACGGCGAGGCGTCCCACGCCCTGCGCATGCTCGAAGGCTTGCGGGGTGAAGGCGTCGAGCCACCGGTGATTCTCTGGGCCCTGTCCAGGGAATTGCGCCTGCTGGCCAACATTGCCCTGCAATACAGCCAGGGCACGCCGCTGGACAAGGCATTCAGCCAGGCCAGACCACCGGTATGGGACAAGCGCAAGCCGCTGATGAGCAAGGCCCTGCAACGTTATTCAGCACCACGCTGGGCGCAGTTGCTGCTCGAGGCGCAGCGTATCGACGCGCAGATCAAGGGCCAGGCGGCGGGCTCGCCGTGGATGAGCCTGAGTCGCTTGACGCTGTTAATGGCCGGTCAGCGACTGCCGTTGCCTGCCGAATAAGCGTTCCGCGGTCTTTTTCCTACAAATCACGCCTGCATTTGCACTATGGACATCCGTCCCATTTCGGCCGAATATCTGCCGCGCAAAAAACACCCACTCGCGAGAATCCATCATGAGCAAAAAGCCAGCAAAGCATGGCCCCAACAAGGCCAAATCCATCATCGCCCAGCCACTGTTCCGCAGCCGTCAGGAACGCCCCGGCAAGGGCAAAGGCAGCTACCGTCGCGAAGCCTTCCGGTCTGATAACCGGGAGGCTTTTTACTTTCTGGCGGCCTGAAACGGCAAGCATCCGCTCAACATGTTAAGGTCTGCACCTGATTCGAATTACCTGGACCTGTGCATGCCCCTTTGTCTTTCCCGTCGTTGGCACCTGCGCCAATTGATCGCTGCCTCCAGCCTCATTTTGCTAGTCGCCTGTGCGGAAAAACCCACCGCCGCCGACGCACAGCAGCTTCAGACGCCTCCTCTGGCCACTGCTCCGGCCATCGTTGCACCCGTGGTCCCCAGCGGTGAAAACCTCGATATCCAGCCGACCCAGACCTTCGCCGAGTGGCAGGCAGGTTTCCGCAAGGACGCCCTGGCCGCCGGGATTCGCGCCGATCTGTTCGACCGCGCTTTTGCCAACGTGAGCTTCGACCCCAGTGTGATCCGTGCCGATCGCAGCCAGCCTGAGTTCACCCGCCCGGTGTGGGAATACCTCGATGGTGCGCTGTCACCGTTGCGGATTCGTAAAGGTCAATCGCTGCTCAGCCAGTACGATGGCGTCCTGCAGAACATCGAACAGCGCTATGGCGTCGATCGTGAAGCACTGGTCGCGGTGTGGGGCATGGAAAGTAATTTTGGCCAGTTCCAGGGCAGCAAGTCGGTGATCAATTCGCTGGCGACCCTGGCCTATGAAGGGCGCCGGCCGGGCTTTGCCCACGCACAATTGATCGCCGCGCTGCAGATTCTGCAACAGGGTGATATCGAACCCGAGAAGATGCTCGGTTCCTGGGCCGGCGCCATGGGCCAGACCCAGTTCATTCCGACCACCTACAACACCCACGCCGTGGACTTCGATGGCGATGGTCGCCGCGACATCTGGGGCAGCTCCGCCGATGCCCTGGCCTCGACCGCGCACTACCTGCAAAGCTCCGGCTGGCAGAGAGGCCAGCCGTGGGGCTTTGAAGTGCAACTGCCGGGCGGCTTCAACTACCTGCTGGCCGATGGCACGATTCGCAAGAGCGTCGCCGAATGGCGTCAGCTGGGTGTAGCCCTGCCCAATGGCGGCCAGGTTCCGCCAGGCTCGGAGCAACTGTCCGCCGCCCTGCTGCTGCCGGCCGGTTATCGTGGCCCTGCGTTCCTGGTGCTCGACAACTTCCGGGCGATCCTCAAGTACAACAATTCGTCGTCCTACGCGCTGGGCGTCGGCCTGCTGTCTCAGCGCTTCCATGGCGCGGGTCTGATCAGCGGCACCTGGCCGAAGGATGACTTGCCGTTGAGCCGTACCGAGCGAATGGAACTGCAAAGCCTGCTGAGCGCCCAGAATTACGACGCGGGCACCGCGGACGGGATTATCGGTGCCAACACCCGAAAGGCGATCCGCAGCGCGCAGCAGTCGTTCGGCTGGCCGGCGGATGGGTATCCGACGCACAAGTTGCTGGAAGGGTTGCGTAACCGCTAAAAAGCTTCGCGGGCAAGCCTCGCTCCTACAGGTCGGTGA
>NZ_JBSVXG010000184.1:0-11574 GCF_054070595.1 Pseudomonas sp. SDO55104_S430
CCAGTCAAACTTGATGTCGACTGGCACACCGCATCGCGAGCAGGCTCGCTCCCACAGTTATAAATACAGTGTCAGAGCGGCTTGCTGCCAATGCTCACACCCAGGGTATGGCTGGCCCCCGGCTTCAACGCCACCACATCATCCATCACATTCGCCGTCTCGATGCACAGCATGCGCTGCCAACCGTCATCGGCCATGTCACTCAACGCCGCAGCGCGATCAACCCACGGGTTCCAGATCACCGCCGTGCGCGAACCACTGCTGGTCAGTTCGATGCGACGCTCCCAAGCCGGGTCGACAATGCTCAGCTTCGCCGGAGCATTGAGGTAGATGCGGTCGGTTTCGCCGGTGAACTCCAGGTCGCCGGTTTGCGACTTGGTTTTCCAGTCTTCCAGCGTTTCGATGTAGCTCAGGCCGCTCACGCCCTCGACATGCACGTTGCGCACATCGCTGACGGCGAAATAGCTGTGCAGCGCCTGACTCATGGTCACCGTCTCGGCGCCCTGGTTATGGCTGGTCAGGCTGATGTGCAGTTGCGAATCCAGGCGGATGCTCAACTTCAAGTCGACCTGATGCGGCCAGCCCGGCAGGCCGCCTTCGGGATAAGGCAGGAGGAACTCGACGTTCAGGCTTTCGCCCTCGGCCTCGATGCCACCCAACTCCCAGTCCACCGCCCGCACCAGACCATGGGCCGGTGCCGGTTCCTGGCTGACACGCATCGCTTTAACGCTCTGCGGATTGCGCTCGAAGTTGCCGAACCACGGCCAGCACACCGGCACACCGGCACGGATGCTTTTGCCGGTCTTGAACACGGCCTCGTCATTGAGCCAGATCACCGGCGGTTGGCCGGCGACCTGATAGCTGAGGATGTGCGCGCCTTGCTGGGCCACCAGTAATTCGGCCTGACCGTGGCGAATACGCCAGCAGTTCAGTTCATCCAGTTTTACGGCTTCAACGTTGGGCGTGCTCATGTGACAGCTCTCGATCAATAACAGGACTGCAATGGACCGCAAAACGGTCGCCGGGTTTAGCGGGGCTGTTTAACGCGATGCCTTGATGCTCAGCGAGCTCTTGGCGGAACCGAGCGAGTGCGGCCGCTACCGTCGATGGCAACGAACACGAAGACCGCCTCGGTCACCTTGCGCCATTCGCTGGACAGCGGATCGTCGCTCCAGACCTCGACCATCATCTTGATCGAGCTGCGGCCGATTTCCAGCGCCTGGGTATAGAAGGAGAGCTGAGCGCCCACCGCCACCGGCACCAGAAACGCCATGCGGTCGATCGCCACCGTGGCGACGCGGCCACCGGCGACCTTGCTGGCCATCGCGGTGCCGGCCAAATCCATCTGCGCCACCAGCCAGCCGCCGAAAATATCGCCAAAGCCGTTGGTTTCGCGGGGAAGCGCGGTGATTTGCAAGGCCAGATCGCCTTGCGGGATCGGATCTTCTTGTTCGAGCTCTATCATTCCGGGGGTGCCTCTGACCCGTGACTCTTCGTTGGTCTTTCAGTGAATAGCCGTCTTCGGAAAAACGATTCAGCACCGAACATACTACGTTCGTCACGTTTTCCATAAAGGCGCCTAAAGGGAAACTCTGCGAAATCGCCTATGAACCTGACAGGCGTTTTCGCACAGCAACCCTGAAAAGCTATTGCACAGTGTTGCGAGTATATCGGTCGATAGACTCCGATACGACCATCCGGTTCTCATTTTGACCGTCAAATACGCGCCTCTATGTGCTTTTTCGAACAATTTGCTATCGTGCCGGACCCGCCCGAGACCTTGCCTGCGTTGTCGGGGCGGCAGAACTGACCATAAGAGAAGCCTTTGCCATGACCCCAGCGCCCTCAAGTATTGCGCAGCCTGCTCCCTCCGCACGTCCTCTGACCCGCAATGATTACAAGACGCTCTCGCTGTCCGCCCTTGGTGGTGCGCTGGAGTTCTACGATTTCATCATCTTCGTGTTCTTCGCGACCGTGGTGGGCAAGTTGTTCTTCCCGGCGGACATGCCGGATTGGCTGCGTATGATGCAGACCTTCGGCATTTTCGCCGCCGGCTACCTGGCGCGGCCGCTGGGCGGCATCGTAATGGCGCACTTCGGCGACCTGCTGGGACGCAAGAAAATGTTCACCCTGAGCATTTTCATGATGGCGGTACCGACCCTGATCATGGGCTTGCTGCCGACCTACGCGCAGATCGGCATGTGGGCGCCGATCCTGTTGCTGCTGATGCGAGTGATCCAGGGCGCGGCGATTGGCGGTGAAGTGCCGGGCGCCTGGGTCTTCGTTTCCGAACACGTACCGCAGCGCCATATCGGCTACGCTTGCGGCACCCTCACTAGCGGCCTGACGGCGGGCATCCTGCTCGGCTCGCTGGTCGCCACGGCGATCAACAGCATCTACACCCCGGTGGAAGTGTCCGATTACGCCTGGCGGATCCCGTTCCTGCTGGGCGGCGTATTCGGCCTGTTCTCGGTGTACCTGCGCCGCTGGTTGCACGAAACCCCGGTGTTCGCCGAGATGCAACAGCGCAAGGCTCTGGCCGAAGAAGTGCCCCTGCGCGCGGTGCTGCGTGACCATCGCGGCGCCATCGCCATTTCGATGCTGCTGACCTGGCTACTGTCGGCCGCCATCGTGGTCCTGATCCTGATGACCCCGACCGTGTTGCAGACGGTCTACAAGTTCGCGCCTACCATTTCCCTGCAAGCCAATAGCGTAGCCATTGTGATGTTGAGCTTTGGCTGCGTGATCTCAGGCGCCCTGGCGGATCGCTTCGGTGCGGGCAGAGTCTTCGTGTTCGGCTGCGCCGCGTTGCTGGCCAGCTCCTGGACCTTCTACCACAGCCTGGCCGAACATCCCGACTGGCTGTTCCCGATGTACGCCCTGACCGGCCTGCTGGTCGGCACCATCGGTGCGGTGCCATACGTGATGGTCAAGGCCTTCCCGCCAGTGGTGCGCTTCAGCGGCCTGTCGTTCTCCTACAACGTCGCCTACGCGATCTTCGGTGGCCTGACACCCATGGTCGTCAGCCTGCTGCTCAAGGAAAGCGCGATGGGGCCTGCGTATTACGTGGCGGTGCTGTGCGGGCTGGGGATTGTGGTGGGGGCGTATCTCTGGAAGAAGGGGCGCTAAGCCCGGCTTTCTGCATCGTCAGTCATTGCCACATCGCGAGCAGGCTCGCTCCCACAGATACAGCGTGATCAATGTGGGAGCGAGCCTGCTCGCGATGGGGTATCCCCAAACTTCGTGTAGAGGCCCAATACTGGCCTTTCATCCAATTGTCACATTCCAGACATAGAGTGTTCACATGGCCTGCTGATACTTGGCCCCGACTTAAAACACCTATCTGCTAGGAGTAAGGCATGAAACTGAAGCGTTTGATGGCGGCAATGACTTTTGTCGCTGCTGGCGTTGCGACTGCCAACGCGGTTGCCGCTGTTGACCCTGCTATCCCGAGCTACACCAAGACCACCGGTGTGTCGGGCAACCTGTCCAGCGTTGGTTCCGACACCCTGGCCAACCTCATGACCCTCTGGGCTGAGAACTACAAAAAAGAATACCCGAACGTAAACATCCAGATTCAGGCCGCTGGCTCCGCCACCGCGCCACCTGCGCTGACTGAAGGCACCTCTAACCTGGGCCCGATGAGCCGCAAGATGAAGGACACCGAACTGGCTGCCTTCGAACAGAAATACGGCTACAAGCCAACCGCTATCCCGGTTGCCGTGGACGCCCTGGCTGTTTTCGTACACAAGGACAACCCGATCCAGCACCTGACCATGGAACAGGTCGATGCGATCTTCTCGTCCACCCGTCTGTGCGGCGCTAAAACCGACGTGAAAACCTGGGGTGACCTGGGTGTGACAGGCGACCTGGCCAACAAGCCGGTTCAGCTGTTCGGTCGTAACTCGGTATCCGGCACCTACGGCTACTTCAAGGAAGAAGCCCTGTGCAAAGGCGACTACAAGGCTAACGTGAACGAGCAACCAGGTTCGGCTTCGGTCGTTCAGTCCATCAGTTCCTCGCTGAACGGCATCGGTTACTCGGGTATCGGTTACAAGACCGCCAGCGTGAAAACTGTTGCACTGGCCAAGAAAGGCAGCCAGGACTTCATCGAAGACACCGAAGAAAACGCCCTGAACGGCAAGTATCCGCTGTCCCGCTTCCTGTACGTATACGTGAACAAGGCCCCGAACAAGCCTCTGGCCCCGCTGGAAGCCGAGTTCGTGAAACTGGTTCTGTCCAAGCAGGGTCAGGAAGTTGTAGTTAAAGACGGTTACATCCCTCTGCCAGCCAAGGTTGCTGCGAAAGCACTGGCTGACCTGGGTCTGCAGGAAGGCGGCGCTGAAGTCGCAAAAAAGTAAAACCCTAGGTCCGGGCTACATCTCGGACCTGTAGGCGCGAAGTTTGCTCGCGAAGGCGGCGGTTCAGTCAGCATAAACGTTGAATGTAACGACCCCTTCGCGAGCAAGCTCTGCTCCTGCGAATGCCGCTACGCCGGCCCACATATTTTCTATCCCCTGCTGGTACCGCCAGCGGAGGATTTGTCGCGTCACTGCACTGTCATCTTTCTGTCATACAGGATCGCTAGGGTGTGCGAATGAATGATCTGGCCAATTCCAACATGACTACAAATCCCCCCAAGCGCATTGATTTCAATACGCCTGAGCTGCAACGCAAGCGCCGCATTCGCGCGCTGAAAGATCGCCTGACCCGCTGGTACGTCCTCGTTGGCGGCCTTGCCGTGCTGGGTGCGATTACTCTGATTTTCTTCTTCCTTGCCTACGTCGTCGCACCTCTGTTCCAGGGTGCCAGTCTGACGTCCAACGACGCCATCACGCCTGCCTGGATGCAAGATGCCGGCAAGCCGTTGATGATCTCCCTGGAAGAACAGAACCAGGTGGCGATGCGGGTTTCCGACAAGGGCCAGGCCTTGTTCTTCGACATCGACAGTGGCGCTGAACTCAAGCGCGTCGATCTGCCGGTTCCAGCTGGTGCCTCCGTGACCTCCATCGGTGAAGATCAGCCAGGTCATCCATTGGTAGCGGTGGGACTGTCCAACGGCCAGGCGCTGGTGTTCCGTCACACCTATAAAGTCAGCTATCCGGACGGCAAGAAAACCATCACGCCGGCCATCGAATACCCATACGGCGAAGCGCCAATCGCCCTGAACGAAGGCGGCGGTGCGCTGGAGCACGTCAGCCTCAACGCCACCGATTCGACCCTGATGCTGGTTGGCTCCACCGGTTCGCAACTCAATGTCCTGTCGCTGACCAGCGAAGAAAACATGATGACCGGCGAAGTCACCAACGAGCAGAAGCGTATCGACCTGCCGCAAATGACCGAGCCGGTGAAGAACATCTTCGTCGACCCACGTCAGCAGTGGCTGTACGTAATCAACGGTCGTGCTCAGGCCGACGTGTTCAGTCTGCGCGACAAGAGTCTCAACGGTCGCTACAAACTGCTGGAAGATGGCGAAGCTCAAGTCACCGCCACCAATCAACTGGTGGGCGGCATCTCGCTGATCATCGGCGACTCCAAAGGCGGTCTGGCCCAGTGGTTCATGGCGCGCGACCCCGATGGCGAACAGCGCCTGAAGCTGATCCGTACCTTCCAGATGGGCACGACGCCGATCGTCGAAATCACCGCTGAAGAACGTCGCAAGGGCTTCGTTGCCCTGGATGCTTCCGGCAAGCTCGGCGTGTTCCACAGCACCGCGCATCGCACCCTGCTGGTGGATCAGGTGGTGGAAGGCCAGGGCCTGTTCGGTCTGTCACCACGGGCCAACCGCGTGATCGTGGAAGCCGGCGGCAAGATCCATCCGTTGCTGCTGGACAACCCGCACCCGGAAGTTTCCTGGAGCGCGTTGTGGAGCAAGGTCTGGTACGAGAACTACGACGAGCCTAAATACGTCTGGCAATCGACCGCCGCCAACACTGATTTCGAACCGAAGCTGAGCCTCTCGCCGCTGACCTTCGGTACCCTGAAAGCCGCGTTCTACGCCATGCTGCTGGCCGCGCCTCTGGCCGTTGCCGCTGCGATCTACACCGCCTACTTCATGGCCCCGGGCATGCGTCGCAAGGTCAAGCCGGTGATCGAGCTGATGGAAGCGATGCCGACGGTGATCCTCGGTTTCTTCGCCGGTCTGTTCCTCGCGCCGTATGTGGAAGGACACCTGCCGGGCATCTTCAGCCTGCTGATGTTGCTGCCGATAGGCATTCTGGTCGCCGGTTTCGCCTTCAGTCGTCTGCCTGAGTCGATTCGCCTGCGCATCCCGGATGGCTGGGAAAGTGCGCTGCTGATTCCGGTGATCCTGTTCGTGGGCTGGTTGTCGCTGTACATGAGCCCGTTCATGGAAAACTGGTTCTTCGGCGGCGACATGCGCCTGTGGATCTCCCACGACCTGGGTATCACCTACGACCAGCGCAACGCACTGGTGGTCGGTCTGGCCATGGGCTTCGCGGTAATCCCGAACATCTACTCCATCGCCGAAGACGCCGTGTTCAGTGTGCCTCGCGGCCTGACCCTCGGTTCCCTGGCACTTGGCGCAACACCATGGCAGACCATGACCCGCGTGGTGATCCTCACCGCCAGCCCGGGCATCTTCTCGGCTCTGATGATCGGCATGGGCCGTGCGGTCGGTGAAACCATGATCGTGCTGATGGCCACCGGCAACACCCCGGTCATGGAAATGAACCTGTTCGAAGGTCTGCGCACCCTGGCCGCCAACGTGGCGGTGGAAATGCCCGAGTCGGAAGTCGGCGGCAGCCACTACCGCGTGCTGTTCCTCTCGGCGCTGGTGCTGCTGTTGTTCACCTTCATCATGAACACCCTCGCGGAACTGATTCGTCAGCGTCTGCGCAAGAAATACTCGTCGCTTTAAGAAAGGTAGAAGTCTGTGAAACAGAACTCCCTGAAAGGATGGTTCAAGAGCGGCGCTCCAGGTGTCTGGATCAGCGGTGGCGCGGTGTCCATCGCGGTCATCATGACCATTGGCCTGCTGGCAGTGATCGCCGTGCGCGGTCTGGGTCACTTCTGGCCGGCGGATCTGGTGCACGCCAGCTACGACGTGCCGGGCCAGGGCAATCACCTGGTCGTCGGTGAAGTGGTGCAGAAGGAAGAAGTGCCGCGTGCTCGTTTGAAGAGTGCCGGCCTGCCGGTTCCGGATGAAGGTCCGGAATTCATGACCCGCGAGCTGATCAAGGTCGGTAACCGTGACCTGAACGGCAACGACTTCACCTGGATCGTCGGCGAGTGGCTGACCAACCAGACCACGCCGGTGGAGCTGATGGCCATCGAGCGTCGCGAGTGGGGCAACTTCTACGGCTACCTGGTCAACGTCAAACAGGACGGCAAGGTGGTCGCCGAAGGCGAAGCGGCCTGGCCTGAGCTGCAGGCGCGAATCGATCGGGTGAATAAGCTGGCTGCCCAGCTCAAGACCCTGGAAAAAGTCGATATCGGCGCGATCAACTCAGGTCTGGAGCGTATCCGTCTGCACGGTCGCAAACTGGAGCTGGAAGGTAAACTCGACCCGGCCGCGCAAGCGGACATGGACGCCGAGCGTGCCGAACTCAATGCCCGTTATCAAGACGTCGAAGCGCGTCTTACCGACCTGCACGCACAGTTCAACCGCGACAGCCTGACCGCCCGCGACGCCAACGGCAAGGAAATAGAAATCGGTCTGGGCAAGGTGGTTCACGCTTACCAACCGAACGCCATGGGGACTTTCACCAAGGTCGGTTTCTACTTCAGCAAGGTCTGGGAGTTCCTCAGCGACGATCCGCGTGAAGCGAACACCGAAGGCGGTATTTTCCCGGCGATCTTCGGCACCGTGATGATGACCCTGATCATGGCGATGATCGTGACCCCGTTCGGCGTGCTGGCGGCCGTGTACCTGCGTGAATACGCCAAGCAGAACGCGTTGACCCGGGTGATCCGCATTGCGGTGAACAACCTGGCGGGCGTTCCGGCGATCGTTTACGGCGTGTTCGGTCTGGGCTTCTTCGTCTACGTGCTGGGTGGTTCGCTCGACCGTCTGTTCTTCCCTGAAGCCTTGCCGGCGCCGACCTTCGGTACGCCGGGTCTGTTGTGGGCTTCGTTGACCCTGGCGCTGCTGGCGGTTCCGGTGGTGATCGTGGCCACTGAAGAAGGTCTGGCGCGGATTCCTCGCACCGTACGCGAAGGTTCGCTGGCGCTCGGCGCGACCAAGGCCGAAACCCTGTGGAAGATCGTGCTGCCGATGGCCAGCCCGGCGATGATGACCGGCATGATCCTCGCCGTGGCCCGCGCCGCCGGTGAAGTGGCGCCGCTGATGCTGGTGGGTGTGGTGAAGCTGGCGCCGTCGCTGCCGGTGGATGGCAACTACCCGTACCTGCACCTGGATCAGAAGATCATGCACCTGGGCTTCCACATTTATGACGTCGGCTTCCAGAGCCCGAACGTCGAAGCCGCACGACCGCTGGTGTACGCCACAGCGCTGCTGCTGGTACTGGTGATCGCCACGTTGAACCTGTCGGCAGTGTGGATTCGTAACCACCTGCGCGAAAAATACAAAGCGCTGGATAGCTGATCCCCTGTGGGAGCGGGCTTGCTCGCGAAAGCGATGTGTCAGTCGACATCGTCGGTGAATGCAAGAATGCATTCGCGAGCAAGCCCGCTCCCACCCTGATCGGCGTCTACCGGAATATTGATGGAACAGCCAAAAGGGCTTTCCGAACCGAATTTGTTAGCACAGGGAGCCTCCCATGCAGCACGAAACACATACCCACGGCATCAACATGTCGGCCCTGGGTCGCGACAAGCAGAGCCTGAACCTGGCGCAGGAAACCGTGGCGATCGAAGTGCCGGGCCTGAGCCTGTTCTACGGCGAGAAACAAGCGCTGTACGACGTCAGCATGAACATTCCGAAACAGCGCGTGACCGCCTTCATCGGCCCGTCGGGCTGCGGCAAGTCGACCCTGCTGCGTACCTTCAACCGCATGAACGATCTGGTCGACGGCTGCCGCGTCGAAGGCGAGATCAATCTGTACGGCAACAATATCTATCGCAAGGGCGAAGACGTGGCCGAGCTGCGTCGTCGCGTCGGCATGGTGTTCCAGAAGCCGAACCCGTTCCCGAAAACCATCTACGAGAACGTGGTCTACGGTCTGCGCATCCAGGGCATCAACAAGAAGCGCGTGCTCGACGAAGCCGTGGAGTGGGCGTTGAAAGGCGCGGCGCTGTGGGATGAAGTGAAAGACCGCCTGCACGAATCGGCACTGGGTCTGTCCGGTGGTCAACAGCAGCGTCTGGTGATCGCTCGCACTATCGCGGTTGAGCCGGAAGTCCTGCTGCTCGACGAACCCTGCTCGGCACTCGACCCGATCTCCACGCTGAAAGTCGAAGAGCTGATCTACGAACTGAAATCCAAGTTCACCATCGTCATCGTGACCCACAACATGCAGCAGGCCGCGCGGGTTTCCGACTACACGGCATTCATGTACATGGGCAAACTGGTGGAATTCGGCGACACCGATACCCTGTTCACCAACCCGGCGAAGAAGCAGACCGAAGACTACATCACCGGTCGGTATGGCTAGAAGCAGCTGCGAGCCGCAAGCTACAAGCGGCAAGTAAAGCGGACCGAGTACGAAACGAAACAGCTTGCAGCTTGATGCTTGCAGCTCACAGCTTTTGCGGAGCAAACCCATGATTTCTAAGGAAGGCTTGACCCATCACATCTCCCAGCAATTCAACGCCGAACTCGAGGAAGTGCGCAGCCACCTCCTGGCCATGGGCGGGCTGGTCGAGAAGCAGGTCAACGACGCGGTCACCGCGCTGATCGAAGCCGACTCGGGTCTGGCGCAGCAGGTGCGCGAGATCGACGACCAGATCAATCAGATGGAACGCAACATCGACGAAGAGTGCTTGCGCATTCTGGCCCGTCGCCAGCCGGCAGCGTCGGACTTGCGTCTGATCATCAGCATCTCCAAGTCGGTGATCGACCTGGAGCGCATCGGTGACGAAGCGACCAAAATCGCCCGTCGCGCCATTCAGCTGTGCGAAGAAGGTGAGGCGCCGCGCGGTTACGTCGAGGTTCGCCACATCGGCGACCAGGTCCGCAACATGGTCCGCGATGCGCTGGACGCTTTTGCCCGTTTCGATGCAGACCTTGCGTTGTCGGTGGCGCAGTACGACAAGATCATCGACCGCGAATACAAGACCGCGCTGCGCGAGCTGGCGACCTACATGATGGAAGACCCGCGCTCTATCTCGCGGGTCTTGAGCATCATCTGGGTACTGCGTTCGCTGGAGCGTATCGGTGACCACGCGCGCAACATCTCCGAGCTGGTGATTTACCTGGTGCGCGGCACTGACGTGCGCCACATGGGCCTCAAGCGCATGAAGGAAGAAGTTGAAGGAACAAGCGGCGAAACCGCTAATGTTCCGGGCGAAGCTGACGATAAGTAAGGTTGCCCCAGAGAAGCGCCCGGCCCTTTGGCCGGGCGTTTTCATTTGCGGCTCACGAATTCGAAAAGCAGCACCCGCGAACGAAAGTCCCGGCGTGACTGAAGGTTTTTGGCAAAGTGCCATCAGTAAAGCGGTATGCTGGCCGGGATTTTTTAAAGGGGTTTTGGATGAGTAAGGTCAGTGTGTTGGTCGTGGACGATGCCTCGTTCATTCGTGACCTGGTGAAAAAATGCCTGCGTAACTATTTTCCGGGCATGCGCATCGAAGATGCGGTCAACGGCAGAAAGGCTCAGGCCCTGCTGGCGCGCGAGGCGTTCGATCTGGTCCTGTGCGACTGGGAAATGCCGGAGATGTCGGGTCTGGAGCTGCTGACCTGGTGCCGTGAGCAGGAAAGCCTCAAGGGTATGCCGTTCGTGATGGTGACCAGCCGTGGCGACAAGGAGAACGTGGTGCAGGCGATCCAGGCCGGGGTGTCCGGTTATGTGAGCAAGCCGTTCACCAACGAGCAACTGATCACCAAGGTCAAGCAGGCGCTGCACAAGGTCGGCAAGCTGGATTCGCTGATCAACACGGCGAGCACCAAAACCGTCTCGGCCTATGCCAACGATTCGTTGAATGCGTTGACCGGCGGCAAGGCGCCTGTGGTGGCTGCGACTGTCGCTGCGCCTGCCGCACCTGCTGTCGCTCCATCGCGTGGCCTGCTCAACAGCCCGCCGGTCAAGGCGCCGACTCCCGCGGCTGCAGCCGGAGGAGGGCGTGGCCAAGGTCAATTGCGTTTGCCTAACGGTATCCAGCAATGCGTGATCAAGGCCCTGAGCCTCAAGGAAGCGCTGCTGGTGATCAAGCGTACCGACGCCCTGCCGCAAGTGCTCGACAGCGCCGTGCTCGACCTGGAGCAAGGCGAGAGCGCCGAGACAGCGCGTCTGAACGGCTACCTGCACGCCATCGTCGCCCACGAACCCAAGCCTGACAGCGAATGGCTGCAGCTGACCTTCCGCTTCGTCGATCAGGACGCGCAGAAGCTCGATTACATCTCCCGCCTGATTGCTCGTGGTACGGCGCAGAAGCACTTTGTTCCGGGTGCCTGAGACCGCGTAGGGCCGGTTCGCGGGCAAGCCTCGCTCCTAC
>NZ_JBSVXG010000185.1:0-11445 GCF_054070595.1 Pseudomonas sp. SDO55104_S430
CACAGGTTTCCTTGTTGAGCACAATTATTGTGCAAGACACTGGACACTGTGGGAGCGGGCTTGCCCGCGATGAACGATGACTCGATCCACCTGCCGAAACACAAGCGCTCTACGGCACTTGCCAGCCCCCTGACGTTAACGTCAAGATGCTTCAGGGCGCCGATACATGAAGGCGCAGGGCGGACGACCCGGAGCGCTTGATGACGCTGATAAAAACAAACTCCCCCAAACTGCACCGCGAAGCCCGGCTGGCCCGGGAAAAACTGCACCTTGAAGGCGAAGTGCCGGACGGCGTGCTGCGGGCGGAAATCGATGCTTCCTGGCGACGCAGCCTCAGCCACGGAGTGCATTTCAACGCCAAGCACGAGCTGGCGCTGGAATCCGGCGCCAGCCTCGACGTGCTGCTGAACAATAACCGTCTGCTGATCGACGCCGCATTGCCCTCCATCGACTACCTGGCCGAACGCCAGGGCAAGGAAGGGCTGATCATCCTCGCCAACTCCGATGCCACCATCCTCGCCGTCGAAGGTCGCGCCGACCGCCTCAAGGGCAGCGGCCTGCAAGACATCACCCTCGGCGCCTGCTGGAGCGAAGCCGCCCGCGGCACCAACGCCCTGGGCACCGCGCTGGTGGAAGCCCGGCCGACCCTGATCGATTGCGGCGAACATTACCTGGATCGCCTCAGTGATTTCTCCTGCACCTCGGTGCCGATCCATTGCCCTCAGGGCGACATCCTCGGCGTACTCGATCTGACCCGTGAAGGTCCGCTGGGGCGTGCCCACGACAGCACCGCGCTGCTGGCCATGGCGGTCAGCCAGATTGAAAGCCGGGTGTTCAACGCCAGTTACCCCGATGAAATCGTGCTGGCCTTCCACAGCCGTCGCCAATACCTCGAATCCCCCTGGCAGGGCCTGCTGGCGGTGAGCCTCGGCGGGCAGATCCTCGCCGTCAGCGCCCAGGCCTGTCAGTTGCTGCATGCCGAGCGCTCGGCGCTGGTGGGCCGGCGCTGCGAAGAGTTTCTCGGCGTCGATGGCCTGCAATTGCTGGCACGCCTGCATCAGGGCGGTGCCGGCAGCCTGCAGACCGCCAAGGGCGAGTTCTTCTACAAAACCCTGCGCGCGCCACAGCGTGCCCTCAACGTCGGTACGCCACCGCGCGCTCCGGCCAAACCGGCCAAAACAGCGCAACCGGACCTCGAATCCCTGGCCGGCAGCAACGAGCGTTATGCCCGTGCCCTGCGCATGGCCCGTCAGGGCTTGGCCAATCAGTTGCCGGTGTTGCTGCTGGGGGAAACCGGGACCGGCAAGGAAGTCATCGCCCGCGCCCTGCACATGGCCGGCAGCCGCAGCGACAAACCCTTCGTCGCGGTGAACTGCGCGGCGATTCCCGAGGGCCTGATCGAGTCGGAACTGTTCGGCTACCGCGAAGGCGCGTTCACCGGTTCGCGCCGGGGCGGCATGGTCGGGCGCCTGCAACAGGCCCACGGCGGCACGCTGTTCCTCGACGAAATCGGCGACATGCCCCTGGCCCTGCAAGCCCGCCTGCTGCGCGTGTTGCAGGACCGCAAGGTCGCGCCATTGGGTGCCGGCGAAGAGCAGGACATCGACGTCGCCCTCATCTGCGCCACCCACCGCGACCTCAAGCGCCTGGTGGAAGACAAGCACTTCCGCGAAGACCTGTTCTACAGGGTCAACGGCATCAGCGTGATGCTCCCGGCCCTGCGCGAGCGCGAGGACTTCAGCGCACTGGTCGGCCGCCTGCTGACCCGGCTCGAAGCGCCGACCGTGGTGCTGCATGACGACCTCAGCCGCCTGCTCGGCAACTACCACTGGCCGGGCAACATCCGCCAGTTGGAGATGGTCCTGCGCACCGCGCTGGCCATGCGCGAAGCGGGGGAGACCGTGCTGACCCTGGATCACCTGCCCGACAGCATGCTCGACGAGCTGACCGCCACCGAGCGGCCGCAGTCCGGCAGCATCCGCGAGAACGAACTGGAGATGATCCGACAGTCTCTGGACAACCATCAGGGCAACGTTTCGGCCGCCGCCGACGCCCTGGGCATCAGCCGCGCGACCCTGTATCGCAAGCTCAAACAGTTGCGTTCGTGATGCGCCGCCTGATCGTTCGGCTGATCGACAGCCAGAACCCCGAAGCCCTGCACGCCTCGCTGCAGTGGCTGTACGGTTTCGTGCGCCCCCATCGGCTGGCGATCGCCGGCTTGCTCGGGCTTTCGGTGTGCGCCTCGGCGCTGGTGCTGGTGCAGCCGTGGCTGACCAAGCTGCTGATCGACGATGGCCTGCTGGCGCGCAATTTCCCGATGCTGGTGCTGATCGCCGGGCTGATGATCGTCGCCGGCTTGCTCGGCACGGCGTTGTCGGGGATCAACCGCTACCTGCACACGCGCTTGTCCGGGCGCATGCTGTTCGCCCTGCGCGATGACCTTTATCGCCACTTGCAGACCCTGTCCCCGAGCTTCTATGGCCAGCGACGCATCGGCGATCTGATGTCGCGCCTGGACGGTGACGTCGCGGAAATCCAGCGCTTCGCCGTGGACTCGCTGTTCTCGGCAGTGTCCAGCGTGATCGGCCTGGTCGTTGCCGTGGCGATGCTGCTGACCCTGTCCTGGAAGCTGTCACTGCTGGCGCTGGTGCTGATCCCCCTCGACGTGCTCTGGCTGCGCTGGATGCGGCGCAAGGTCGAGCGTGACGTGCGACAGCTGCGCGAACGCTCGGCGGACATGTCGTCGTTCATGGTCGAGACCCTGCCGGTGATGAAATTCATCCAGTCCGCCGGCCAGCAACAGCGCGAGGCGCGGCGCCTGGAAAGCCTGGGGCAGGGCTACATGAGCCAGTTGCTGCGCCTGCAAGTCACCGAGTTTTTCACCCAGGCGGTGCCCGGCACCCTGACGTCGCTGTCCCGGGCCTGCGCCTTCCTGATCGGCGGTTACTGGGTGGTACAGGGCACCTGGCAACTGGGTGCGCTGATCGCGTTTTCCACCTATCTGGGCATGGCGGTGGGACCGGTCCAGAGCCTGCTCGGGCTCTACGTGGCGATTCAGCGCATGACCGTCAGCCTCGGGCGGGTGATGGAATTGCGCGGCGAGCAGCCGACCGTACTCAGCCCTGAAGTGCCCCAGCCGATGCCCGGCTCCGGCGAGCTGCGTTTCGAGGATGTGCACTTCAGCCATCCCGGGCGCTCGACTACATTGCGCGGGATCGAGGCGCGGATTCCCTACGGTCTTAAAGTCGCCCTGAGCGGCGGCTCCGGCGTCGGCAAATCGACCCTGATCGATCTGTTGCAACGCCACCACGACCCGCAATCCGGGCGGGTGCTGCTGGGGGAGGTGGATGTGCGCGAGCTGGACCTGTTCCAGCTGCGCCGACGCATCGCCGTGGTCAGCCAGGACATCGTGCTGTTTCGCGGCAGCCTGGCCGACAACCTCGCCTACGCGGTGCCCGACGCCAGTCGCGAAGCGATTGCCGAAGTGGCGCGCATGGCCCAGCTCGACAGCCTGATCGCTTCCTTGCCCGAAGGCCTCGACAGCCCGTTGGGCGAGCGCGGCCAGCAGTTGTCCGGCGGCCAGAAACAACGCATCGCCATTGCCCGCGCGCTGTTGCAGGACCCGTTGATCCTGGTGCTCGACGAAGCCACTTCGGCGGTGGATGAAGCCACCGAGCGCGAAGTGATCGAGGCCATCGACCGGCTGTTTGCCGGGCGCACGCGGATTCTCATCAGCCACCGTCCCTCGACCCTGGCCGATGCCGACCTGCGCTTCGAATTGCTCGACGGCGTGCTGATTTCAAAGACGGTGCTGCATGAAGCCTGAGTTGCGCATCGGCGTGGTGGACAGCGGACATTCGGCGGCGCAGCGGGTGCAGGTGATGGCCGGACGGCGCTTTTCCCTGGTGGAGGACGGGCTGGCCGAAAGCGACTTGCGCGACGATCCGCTGGGCCACGGCAGCGCGGTGATCGAAGCCATCGGCCGGCGTGCGCCATCGGCACTGTTTTGCGTAGCCCAGGTGTTCGACCAGCGGGGTGTGACCAGCGCCCTGCAAATCGCCACGGCGATTGACTGGCTGGTGGCGCAGGACGTGCGCCTGATCAACCTCAGCCTCGGATTACGCCAGGATCGCAGCCTGTTGCGGGCCGCCTGCGCGGCGGCGGTGGAGCGCGGTGTGCTGCTTTGCGCATCGAGCCCGGCCCAGGGCGATGGCGTGTACCCGGCGAATTATCCACAGGTGCTGCGGGTCACGGGCGATGCGCGCTGCGCCGAACTCGAATGGTCCTGGCTCAACAGCGCCCAGGCGGATTTCGCCGCCTGCGTGCACGGCACTTATCCCGGGCAGTCCGGGGCGAGCCTGGGTTGCGCGGCGTTGAGCGGGCACATCGCGGCGTTCCTGGTGGAGCAGCCCGAGGCGAGTAATCAACAGGTCATCGACTATCTGCGGGACAACGCCCGCTATCGCGGCCCCGAACGGCGCTACGGACCATGACGCGTATCGTGATTCTCGGTGCGGGACCGGCAGGCGCGGCGGTGGCGTTGGGCCTGCGGCGCCAGGGTTATGCGGTGACGCTGATCAGCGAGTGGCGGCGCTTTGCCGCGCTGGAAGGGGTTTCCCAGCGAGTGCTGGAAGCGCTGCGCGGGGCAGGGCTGCATCACGGGCTGGCGCAGGCGATCCTGCCGTCGCAGCGACAGGTCAACTGGAACGGTCAGCAGCACGCACAGAACGTCGAGTTTCTGCTGGATCGCCCGACCTTCGATCGCGGCCTGCGCGAAGACTTGCGCGAGGCCGGGGTCGAGCTGATCGAGGGCCGGGTGCTGTCGGTGCACAGCGCGGCGACAGAACATCGAATCGACATCGACGGACGCGAGCCGCTGATCGCCGACTTTCTGGTGGAAGCTCGCGGGCGCCAGGCCCCAGCCCTCGGCAAAGGCCTGCGCGGACCGGAAACGGTCAGCCTGCTCAATCGCTGGCAAGCCACGCCGGGCATCACCGCCAGCGCCGTGGAAAGCCTCGCGGACGGCTGGGCCTGGATGGCGCGGCGGGCCGATGGCCAGTGTTACTGGCAATGGACCGTGGACGTGGCCAGCGCCGAACTGCCGGGCAAGGCGCAACTGCTCGACTACTGCCGGCAACGGCGTCAGGCATCGGCGCTGGCTCAAGGTTTTTTCGGCGGCGAACCCGAAGTCGACCTGCAACTGCACGCCCGCAGCAGCACCGCGATCCTCAGCCCCCAGGTGTGCGGCGAACACTGGATTCGCGTCGGCGATGCGGCCATGGCGGTGGACCCGCTTTCGGGCAACGGCATCTTCCAATCACTGTCCTCGGCACTGCAGGCGCCGACGGTGATCAACACCCTGCTGCGCAAACCCGAACGCACGGCGTTGGCCCAGCGTTTTCATCAGCAGCGGGTGGAGCAGCTGTTCCTGCGCTTCGCAAGAATTGGCCGGGATTTCTACGCCGATGAGCAGCGTTGCCAGGCCTTGCCGTTCTGGCAGGCGCGGCGGCAATGGCCGGACGCCGAAGTCGCCCATGCCGAGCCTGATTTCCAGGCGCTGCGCATCGAACGGGCGCCGGTATTGCGCGATGGGTTCGTCGATGAGGCCGAGGTGGTGATCACGGCGGATCAGCCATTGGGGATCTGGCATGTGCAGGGGGTTGAGCTGGCGCCGTTGGTGCGGCGGTTGCGCAGTGAGCCGGCGGGGCAGGTGTTGGCGGGGTTGACGGTGGAGCAGGGGAGGATGGTCAGGGGTTGGTTGTTGGCTCAAGGTTTCAAACCCTGATTTGCGATGCCAATCACAGTGCGACTTTACGATGTCAAAAACTGCTTTGTTGTACTAAGTCTCGGACTGATGACTTATGGCCACCGTGTGCAAGAAGTTGCGCACTCAAACTGTGGATAAGCCTGTGGGCACATTTCTTCAGGCCACGTCGCCCGTGCTGTACAGGCGAGTGCGCAAAAAGTTGCCAGGCACTGCGCAACTTCTTGCGCACTTTTAGGGGTAATTGAGCCTCGAATTGTTTCAAACGTCGGACAAAAACGCCCCATACCCCCGGTTTGATTGACCCTCAATATTTCTGGCACGTTCCTTGAGAAGGGCTCTGGTAGCCATCGGGCGATTTTGCCCCGTGGGCACCCTTATTTTCGCGTCCCCGATGCCGTGTTCAGGCGACGGTACGCGTTGCTCAACACAAGGAACAGGGAATGGAATGCCCAGTGAACAGCGTTTCCCAAGCCAACTATTTGTTAATTGATGGTGTATTGCGGCCCGACGCGCTGGCCCGTCTGTACCAGCGTGGCGAACCGCTGGAGATTGTGCCGCTGTATCTCGGGACACGGTGGAGTGAGCTACAGGATCTGGGGCCGATTTTGGTTTCGCTTCAGGGGCCGTCCACTTTGATCGGCGAGGAGTACCAGCAGGCGGATGCCAGCCTGTTGTCCAGTCGCGCTCCCCTGCAGGTTGTTGCCGATCATTTGCGGCGCTTTATCGCGCCGCCCGACGTGCTGGGCGGGAGTGGACTGTTGCGCTTTGCCGATCCGCTGGTGGCGCGCCATTGGTTGGAGAGCTATCAGGGCACTCACCTCGACGGGATTCTTGGACCCATTGAGGCGTGGCATACGCCAGAAGATCAGCACTCCTGGGAACCCCCACCCCAATCTGCGTGGCGTAGTTTTCTGCGCGCCGGGCCTGCACCTGACGGGTTCAATGCCCTGTTGGGTGAGGGGCAACTGAAGGCGCTGAACCGCGCTGGCCGTTGGCAACTTTCCGAGCGGTTGAACCATAGCTTGGAGCAACGCGAGCCGCTGCTTTTGGCAGAACTGGACGAGAGCACACGAACCCAATGGTTCGATCAACGATTGGATGAAGCCGAGGCTTGGGGGTTGTCGAGCGAGTGCAGTCTCGCCATCTGGATCGAATACAGCCTGCGGTGGGGAGTCGGGTTCGCATTGCAACCGGACGGGCCTTATCAACGCTGGCTCTTGGACAATCCCGACGCCCTCCAACTTGCACCAGAACTGCGTATCCAGCGAATGGATGACGATTGTCTGCCCACCGAAAACCACAAGGACATGTGATGAGCTACGCGACTAAAGCCCAGTTGAATCAAGCCAGGCGTAATCAGGAATTCCAGAACATACCGATGGGCTCCGGCCAGTGCGGGTTGATGCAAAAGGAAGTGGCCGTTTTCCCCGTTCGGTATGCCGTGGACGAGTCGCCGCAAAAAGGCAGCAGCCAAGGCCCGAATCCGCTTCCGAAAAACTGGTCAAACCCCGCCCTACCACCGTTGAAGACCCGCAGTTATACCCTGCGCCAGCTACGGGACGGTTGGCTGTACGTGTGGAGCAGCATCGACGAAACCTTCCATGAGTATCAGGTGGAACGCGAGATGCTCATTCGTCACGAATGGACCGAGCGCGAACTGAACCAGGACACCCGCCACAACCCCGGCCAGGCACGCCAGTACCTGCTCTATTCCCGCCGAACCCAACTGCGCATCGCCTACTCGCCGGTGCAATGGACCTGGCGGATGTGCGAGCTGATGCGCAGCAGCGCCGCGGAGCAATCCCGCTGGATGCGCAGCGTTGACCTGCCAGCGTACTGCCTCACCGGCAAAGTCGCCCACGGAGAGGCGATCACCGAGCTGGGCAAATGCGTCGCGGACATTTTCGTCTATGGCGGGCAGGCCCCGAGCTTCACCAGCACCCTGCTGCCCACCGAAACCGCCAACCCGGACGCCGCATTCAAGCCGGCCTTCGAAGAAGCGCTGGTACGAGGCCGGGTACCGATGCAGGACACGGCGCTGTTTGTCGCATTGGACGATCCGCTGGCGGTGATCGATGACCTGAACATGAACCTGGTCGGTCGACTGTTGGAACAGAGCCAGTTCGAAGCCCTGCATCAACACCAATTGCAAAGTGCGTTGGCCGTGCAGAACCTGTGCGGGTTTGATGCCGAGCCTTTCATCCCTTCTTCAATGCAGACCCCGGTCCAGCGCCAGGTGTATACCGACGACCTGTACACGCTGCTCAGCACCCATGATGAAGTCGAACGCGCCAAGGAACTGGTGACGCCCGAGGATAACGCGATGGTGATGATGGGCGCTGGCGCCACAGTCGCGGCCGGTGAACGCGCGTTCAAGGCCAGGTGGGGACATCTGCCGGATCAACAAAAATGGCGGACAGCCCTTGAGGAATGGGAAGCCAAACGCTACTGGCGCGAAGACGTGCGCTTTGACGAAGTACGAAACTACCTCAGCCAAACCACCGTCGAGGCGACCCAACTGCAGGCGCACATCCAGCGCAGTGCCGACGACCTGATCGACTGGCTCGACCAACTGAACCCAGGCGCCGAAACGGTCTATCACGACACCGGCCATGTAGATCAGGCCAGCCAGCTGCTGGAAACCGCCCACGCCCTTTACACCGCCTTGGGCAACGTCGAACGCGGACAGCAATGGCTACTCGCGCAAGCCGCGCAGCCCAGCAAACTGTTCGGCACCGCGCTGTACAACTTCAACCCGGAACTCGCCGCGCTGATCAAGCAGGTCACCCACAACTTCAGCACCACCGGCAAACTCGACGACCAGGGCCGCGAAGGCGACGGTCACTCCCCCACCCTGAACCCAAGATCCCCGGGCGACGCCACGAGCATCGGCACCCGCTTCAATGAAATCAAGGCGGTGCTGGACCTGGAATCCGTCCGCGACAGCCAGCTCTACCAGGCCATGAGCAGCACCGCCAAACAGGCGATGAACACCCTCCTCGACGTCGCCAACCACAAGGCCAGAGACGCCTGGCACGGCTTGAGCCTCATGCTGCTGCCGGCCATGAAACAACAATTGGCACTGACCTTGGCCGTGCCTCAGGTGCTGATCTCCACCGAAATTTCCATGGACACACAGCTGGTCTACAACCCGAACTACCAACGCGAGTACCAGGCCTGGCTGCTGGAAGTCGCCACCGTGCAGAACAAGATAGCGTCCTCCAACAACGCCTTACGCCATCGCGCGGCGCCTCACGATCAACGCGCAGCGCGTCACTTTCTGCGAGCCCAAGAAGACCGCCTGAAACACCTCTTCCTGCAACGCCCCAACCAGATCTCTGCTCAAACCTCAGGCCCCACGCGCCTGCATATCGACCTGCCACAAATCAACCGCTGGCTCTCCGATCTGGGGAAATCGGAGGTGATCGAGCAGCTGAAAACATTCGGCACTCAGGAACACCTGCGCAGCACCAAAGCCTGGATGAACCAGAACCTGGGCAATGCCTTGCCTGCCCTGCTGGTGGGCCTGAACGCATGGAACCTGCATCACACGGCGAAACAGGCGAAGAACGACGGCAGATTCTCGGCGGATGAATGGCGCAATGTGAGTGCGAGTGCGGCGTATGCGGGGAATGCGATAGCGGCGTTGTGGGTGGGGCCGGCGTGGAATCGGGCGGGGATGATGACCGCTAACCTGGGATCTGAAACCCTGAAGGTTGCACAGGCGGGGTATTCGGAATGGATAAACGAGGCCAGAGCTGCTTCCGCAGGAAGTGCCAAGGCAACGGCGGCCAGCGAAATGGCCACCCTCTCGAAAGGCCTGATCTGGCGCACGGTGACGTGGGCGGCATTGGGGGCTGTTGCGAGCGGGCTTGAGGCTTGGCAGTTGTCCAATGACATAGATGGTGCGACGAGCGAGGAGGAAAAAGGGCTGCTCATAGGGAAATTTATTGTGGTGTCCGGAATGTCGTTTGTTGCCACAATCCAAATGGTTGGCGCAGGGCTTGGCTATTGGTTCGGTTTTGCCTGGGTAATGTCTAATCCAGTGATCATTATTTTGGCGATCCTCGGCATCGCCTATTTGATGGTCAGCATGGCCGCTAACCGCTACAAGCGCGAGGGACTGCGCCTGTGGTTGTACCGCTGCACTTGGGGGCGAGGATCAATCCCGGAATGGCATGGCGATGAAGGTCATTTCAGGCAAATGCAAGCCCTACTGGAAACCCTGCAACGTCCCAGCGTCGGCGGCAGGGCTTTGTCCACCGGCGGAGGCAGCACGCCGAGAAAAAACCTGGGTTTCTGGCTGCAAATCCAGGTGCCGAATGCGCTGGCAGGCAAGGACGTGACCCTGCAACCGGCGATGATCCAGACATATCTGTTTTATGCCGACGAACTGCAAAGCACCAAGGACCAGTTCTACGACAGGTTCCTCAATGGTTACTGGATAGATCCGAATCTGCTCGGCCAGTTACCCGACGGTCCCGGTACCAAAGACAATCCGGCGGACTACATCTACACCGGTAAAGAACAGCACCGTCTATGGCAGGTGTGGATCGAGTTCTCCAAAGCTAGCCCGGTCCTTGAACTGGAGATCAAGTACCCGCCCGGGGTGCTTCAACGTGCTGATGGCCGTGGGTACATGTTTCGAATTGCACTGGAACTGAGCACGAGCGAAGCGGACCGAGCCAACAATGCTTTCAGCGGCGAACTAAAGGAAAAGGACGGCATCGTTCTGAAAGAACAACAAACCCAGCTTCTGAAACTGAGCATTCCTAATTGAGCTAATGGACGAGCCCCGATATGTTTAATTTCAACAAAGCACTTGATTTACCGCCGCAACTCCAATGGAAGTACGCTAATGAACCAGAGCTATTGGGGTGGACTATTTGCGCCAGGAACTACAATACATTTGTGGCCAACTGCATGTTTGCATTTATGTCAGTATTGGCTGCGTTAGCCACATACTTTGTAGACTCAGTAGTCAGCTTCGATGAAAATTATCCTTATAGAATACTTGTCAATTTAGGGTATTTTATTGTTTTAATATATTTAGTTTCAAGCGTGACCCATCAGCGGATGAACTACGCCTACCGTTTCACACATTCTGGAGTCGAGTATTGCAAATGGAAAGATTTCCCAAAGTGGATGTTGCCATTTCTGAAATGGTTCACAGGCATTACGGTGATTATCTGTATCGGCATGGCAAGCATTGATCCGGTATTCTTGATCGGCGCGTTAATAGGTCCAGGCGGGATGGGATTGATGTACCTGTCCATGGCCAACTCCAAGAGCTATCAGGAAATGCACACGCAGTACCATCACTATGCTTTTAAATGGGAAGAGTTAACGCAACTTGCCATTGCGACCAATCGAGAGGTAGTTGATCTGAAATACAGCATCACTCTGGAGGGTGAGGACTGTAAAACCAATTGGAGCCTGAATGTCTTCTGTAAACGAAAGCAAAAAGTACACGTAGCGGAATTCATCAAACCCTATTTATCTTCAGGCGTACCGTTCATTAGGGCAAAAGTAAACGTTCCTCTTAGTACGCAATGAGACATGTGATTCAGATTTAGGCTTTTGAATCGGGGTACAAGCCCTGAGTTTTATGGTGGCAGTTCTGGCCTCTTCGCGAGCAAGCCCGCTCCCACATTGGTTTTGTGTCGTATACAGATCCA
>NZ_JBSVXG010000186.1:0-11441 GCF_054070595.1 Pseudomonas sp. SDO55104_S430
GGCGGTGGGTCAGCTACAAAAATGCTGGCTGACAGGGCCTCATCGCGGGCAAGCCCGCTCCCACAGGGTTTGCGGCGTTTGACGAATCAAACGGTATGCAAGTACCAGTTGTACTCAAGGTCGGAGATGGAGTTTTCGAACTCGGCCAGTTCGCTTTCCTTGCACGCCACGAACACGTCGATGTACATCGGGTCGATGTACTTGGCCATGACTTCGTCGTCATCCAGTACACGCAGGGCGTCGCGCAGGTTGTTCGGCAGGCTTTGCTCGTTTTGCTCGTAGCTGTTGCCTTCCACCGGAGCGCCCGGCTCGATCTTGTTGGTCAGACCGTGATGCACGCCCGCCAGCACCGAAGCCATCAGCAGGTACGGGTTGGCGTCGGCACCGGCCACGCGGTGTTCGATACGCACCGCGTCCGGCGAACCCGTCGGTACGCGGACCGCCACGGTACGGTTGTCGATGCCCCAGCTCGGCGAGTTCGGCACGTAGAACTGTGCGCCGAAACGACGGTAGGAGTTGACGTTCGGGCAGAGGAAAGCCATCTGCGCCGGCAGGGTCTCCAGCACACCGCCGATCGCGTGACGCAGCGCGGCGTTCTGCTCGGGATCCTCGCTGGCAAAAATGTTGTTGCCTTCTTTATCCAGAATCGAAATGTGCACGTGCAGACCGTTGCCCGCCTGGCCAGGGTACGGCTTGGCCATGAAGGTGGTGTCCATCTCGTGGTCGTAGGCGATGTTCTTCACCAGACGCTTGAGCAGGACCGCGTAGTCGCAGGCCTTTATAGGATCGGCCACGTGATGCAGGTTGACTTCGAACTGCGCCGGGGCGCTTTCCTTGACAATGGCGTCAGCCGGGATGCCCTGCTCTTTCGCGCCTTCGAGGATGTCCTGCAGGCAGTCGACGTATTCGTCCAGATCGTCGATCAGGTACACCTGAGTCGACATCGGACGCTTGCCCGACACCGGCGAACGTGGCGATTGCGGACGACCGTTCACGTTGTCCTGGTCGATCAGATAGAACTCGAGCTCGAACGCGGCGCAGATGGTCAGGCCCAGTTCGTCGAACTTGCGCACCACGTTGGCCAGCACTTCACGAGGGTCGGCGAAGAACGGCTGGCCTTCGATTTCGTGCATGGTCATCAGCAGTTGCGCGGTCGGGCGCTTCTGCCAGGGCTCGATGCTCAGGGTGCCGGGGATCGGGTAGCAGATCCGGTCGGCGTCGCCGATGTCCAGACCCAGGCCGGTGCTTTCCACGGTGGAGCCATTGATGTCCAGCGCGAACAGCGACGCCGGCAGGTTGATGCCTTTCTCGTAGACCTTATGAAGACTGGTGCGCTCGATGCGCTTGCCGCGCACCACACCGTTCATATCCGCAATCAGAAGGTCGACGTACAAAACCTCAGGATGTTTCTTAAGGAATGCGTTTGCTTCGTTGAGTTGAACGGCACGCAGAGGGACCGACATGATGCACCTATTTTTTACTGTTAATTATTATGTTCACCGCCCTTTCACGCAGCCAGTCAATCCGAAAGGCAAAGTGAAGTCAATAGCGAACACCTGGCCTTTTAACCTTTATTTTTGGGGCTCTCAGAAGCACGAGAGTGCCAGATCAGTCGCCAAACACGCGTAAATGCTGAAGATCGGACGTGCGGCGTTTAGAATTTTTTACATGACAGTTGTTAATTAAAATCAACGAGGCTAAGCTCCAGAAAAGCTCGTTCAAGTGTCAAACTTCGAGGTGATAAAAATGGCATTCAAGCCATTGATCGGCGTTACAGCGTGCGTCAAACAAATTGGCCTGCACCCCTACCATGTCAGCGGCGACAAATACCTGCGTGCTGTCAGCGTTGCGGCGCTGGGGCTGCCCGTCGTCATTCCTTCCCTGGCGGAACTGACCGAAATCGAGGATCTGCTACCGCAGCTCGACGGTCTGTTGCTCACCGGTTCGCCGTCGAATGTGGAGCCCTTCCACTATCAAGGTCCGGACAGCGCCCCCGGCACCGAACACGATCCCCAGCGGGATCGCACCACCCTTCCCCTGATCCGCGCGGCTGTCGCCGCTGGCGTGCCGGTACTCGGCATCTGCCGTGGTTTTCAGGAGATGAACGTGGCGTTCGGTGGCAGCCTGCATCAGAAGGTTCATGAACTGCCCGGCTTTCTCGATCACCGTGAAGCCAACCACCCGGACCTCGCGGTGCAATACGCCCCGGCCCACGCGGTCACCGTGCAAGCGGGCGGCGTGTTCCAGGCGCTGGATCTGCCGGCCGAATTCCAGGTCAACTCGATTCACAGCCAGGGCATCGATCGGCTCGCTACGGGCCTGCGCTCAGAGGCTGTCGCGCCCGATGGTCTGATCGAGGCGATCTCGGTGGAGAACAGCAAGGCCTTCGCCCTCGGCGTGCAATGGCACCCGGAATGGCAGGTGCTGGACAACCCGCCTTACCTGCGCATTTTCCAGGCGTTCGGTGACGCGTGCCGGCAACGGGCGGCATTGCGTAACGCTCGCTGACGTAGAAACCGAAAACTCATTTTTGCCCCCGCGAGTCAGGCGGCGCGTTTGCGCGCGCCTGCACCTTGCGAAAACAACAACCTGCAATAACAACAAGCACTACCAGGCAGCCAGGACGGCGGCGCCGAATAAACCCGGAGTGGTAAACGCAGCCTCCTGTAGGAGCGAGCATGCTCGCGATGGATGTCCGGACACCGCGGGCATTCAGACCGCCAGCGTCATCGTTGGCGACCATCGCGAGCATGCTCGCTCCTACAGAAGAGGTCGCGTCGACCGTAAAGCTACGGGTTTGCAATCAACTATTAAGCCAGGCCGTGTTGGCCCGGCGACTGAAATTTGTTGGGAGTTTCAAATGGCAAACGCCTCCAGCACTTACAGGAAGGCCCTTGAAGGTCACCAGGCACCGAAAAAGGTCCTGGTGAAAGTCGATCGCGTCACGAAGAAATTCGACGAAACCACCGCCGTGGACGATGTGTCCCTGGAAATCCATCAAGGCGAAATCTTTGCCCTGCTCGGTGGCTCCGGTTCCGGTAAATCGACGCTGCTGCGCATGCTCGCCGGCTTCGAACGTCCGACCGAAGGCCGGATTCTGCTCGACGGCGTGGACATCACCGACATGCCGCCCTACGAGCGGCCGATCAACATGATGTTCCAGTCCTATGCCCTGTTCCCGCACATGACCGTGGCCCAGAACATCGCCTTCGGTCTCAAGCAGGACCGTTTGCCCGCTGCTGAAATCGACGCCCGCGTTCAAGAGATGCTGCGTCTGGTACACATGACCCAGTACGCCAAGCGCAAGCCGCATCAACTCTCCGGCGGCCAGCGTCAGCGCGTGGCCCTGGCCCGCTCCCTGGCCAAGCGTCCGAAACTGTTGCTGCTCGACGAACCGATGGGCGCGCTGGATAAAAAGCTGCGTTCGCAAATGCAGCTTGAGCTGGTGGAGATCATCGAACGCGTCGGCGTGACCTGCGTGATGGTGACTCACGACCAGGAAGAAGCCATGACCATGGCTCAACGCATCGCCATCATGCACCTGGGCTGGATCGCGCAAATCGGCAGTCCGGTGGATATTTACGAGGCACCGGTCAGCCGCATGGTCTGCGAGTTCATCGGCAACGTGAACGCCTTCGAAGGCACGGTGGTGGAAGACCTGGAAGGTCACGCGATCATTCACAGCCCGGACCTGGACCAGAAAATCTACGTCGGCCACGGCGTCAGCACTTCGGTGGAAGACAAGTCGATCACCTACGCCATTCGCCCGGAAAAACTGCTGGTCAGCACCACCAAGCCCGACTGCCGATACAACTGGTCCAGCGGCAAGGTGCATGACATCGCCTACCTGGGCGGCCATTCGGTGTTCTACGTCGAACTGCCAGGCGGCAAAGTCGTGCAGTCGTTCATGGCCAACGCCGAACGCCGCGGCGCGCGTCCGACCTGGGACGATCAGGTCTACGTGTGGTGGGAAGACGATAGCGGCGTGGTACTGCGCGCATGAAAACCCTCAATCAGCAATTCATGCGCTTTGTGCCGAGCGGCCGCAAGGTCGTGATCGGCATTCCATTCCTGTGGCTGTTCCTGTTCTTCATGTTGCCGTTCTTTCTGGTGATGAAGATCAGCTTCTCGGAAGCAGCTCTGGCCATTCCACCCTACTCGGAGATCTACTCCTACGCCGAGCAGAAACTCAACCTGCTGCTCAACATCGGCAACTACACGATGCTGGGTGAGGACGAGCTGTACCTGTCCGCCTACCTGGGTTCGTTGAAGGTCGCATTTTTCAGCACTTTGATGTGCCTGGTGATCGGTTTCCCGATGGCCTACGCCATTACCAAGGCGAGCAAGGAAGCACAGAACGTGCTGATGCTGCTGATCATGATGCCGACCTGGACCGCGATCCTGATCCGCGTATATGCGTGGATGGGCATCCTCAGCAACAACGGTCTGCTCAACGGCTTTCTGATGTGGATCGGCCTGACTGACCACCCGATCGAGATCCTCAACACCAACACAGCCGTGTATATCGGTGTGGTTTACGCATATCTGCCGTTCATGATCCTGCCGCTCTACGCCAACCTGGTGAAGCATGATCAGAGCCTGCTGGAAGCCGCGTCGGACCTGGGTTCGAGCACCTTCAACAGCTTCTGGAAAATCACTGTGCCGCTGGCCAAGAACGGCATCATCGCCGGTTGCATGCTGGTGTTCATTCCGGTGGTGGGCGAGTTCGTGATCCCTGAGCTGCTCGGTGGTCCGGAGACGCTGATGATCGGTCGCGTGCTGTGGCAGGAGTTCTTCAACAACCGCGACTGGCCGGTGGCGTCCGCCCTGGCGGTAGTGATGCTGTTGATCCTGATTGTGCCGATTCTGCTGTTCAACCGCAGTCAGGCTAAAGAGATGGAGGCACGGGGATGAAACGTAACGGCTTTTCAAAAATGATGTTGGTGCTCGGCCTGTCGTTCATCTACCTGCCGATGCTGATTCTGGTGATCTACTCGTTCAACGCCTCCAAGCTTGTGACGGTGTGGGGTGGCTGGTCGTTCAAGTGGTACGCCGGTCTGCTCGACAACACGCAACTGATGGGTTCGGTGGGGCGTTCGCTGGAGATCGCCTGCTACACCGCGATTGCCGCCGTGGCGCTGGGCACCCTGGCCGCGTTCGTGTTGACCCGGGTGACCCGCTTCAAGGGCCGCACGCTGTTCGGTGGCCTGGTCACCGCGCCGCTGGTGATGCCTGAAGTAATCACCGGTCTGTCGCTGTTGCTGCTGTTCGTGGCCATGGCGCAGATGATCGGCTGGCCGATGGAACGCGGCATCGTGACCATCTGGATCGCCCACACCACGTTTTGTGCCGCTTATGTGGCAGTGGTAGTCTCCGCCCGCCTTCGCGAACTGGACCTCTCCATCGAAGAAGCGGCCATGGACCTGGGTGCCAAGCCGTTCAAGGTGTTCTTCCTCATCACCATCCCGATGATCGCACCATCGCTGGCAGCGGGCGGCATGATGTCCTTCGCCCTGTCGCTGGACGATCTGGTATTGGCCAGCTTCGTGTCCGGTCCCGGCTCCACCACCCTGCCGATGGAAGTGTTCTCGGCGGTGCGTCTGGGCGTTAAGCCGGAGATCAATGCCGTGGCGAGCCTGATTCTGCTGGCGGTATCGATCGTGACCTTCATGGTCTGGTACTTCAGCCGTCGCGCTGAAGCGAGCCGCAAGCGGGCGATCCAGGAAGCGATGGATCAGACGGCGAATGAGTCGTGGCAGCAGCCGAAAAAACAAATGGCCGGCGCCACCGCCTGACACCGCCCCACTGTAGGAGCGAGCTTGCTCGCGATGGACGTTAACGATGACGCTGGCAGCCTGATGCCCAGCGGTGCATCGGCTACCATCGCGAGCAAGCTCGCTCCTACAGGAGAGCGGCCACAAATGTTTGTCATGTGATTTGAATAAAAAAGAAATGGAGTTGTACCGATGAAAATGCTTGGCAGGACTCTGCTGACACTGTCCTTATTGGGCGCCATGGCAACCGGCGTCCAGGCCAATGACAAGGTACTGCGCGTCTACAACTGGTCGGATTACATTGCCCCGGACACCGTCAAGAAGTTCGAAGACGAGACCGGGATCCAGGTGACCTACGATGTGTTCGACAGTAATGAAACGCTGGAGGCTCGCCTGCTGGCGGGTAAATCCGGCTACGACCTCGTCGTGCCGTCCAACAGTTTCTTGGCCAAGCAGGTCAAGGCCGGGGTCTATCAGACACTGGACAAATCGAAGCTGCCGAACTGGAAGAATCTCAACCCGGTGCTGCTGAAAAACGCCTCCGCCAGCGACCCGGACAACGCCCATGCCTTCCCGTACATGTGGGGCTCGATCGGCATTGGCTTCAACCCGGAGAAGGTCAAGGAAGTGCTCGGCGCCAACGCCCCGACCAATTCCTGGGACTTGCTGTTCAAGCCGGAGAACGCTGAAAAGCTGAAAGCCTGCGGCATCAGCTTCCTCGATTCGCCGACCGAAATGATCCCGACCGCCCTGCACTACCTGGGCTACCCGGTTAACGATCAGGACAAGGCGCACATCGCCGAGGCCGAAGCGCTGTTCATGAAGATCCGACCGTCGGTGTCGTACTTCCATTCCTCGAAGTACATCTCGGACCTGGCCAACGGCAACATTTGCGTGGCCGTGGGTTACTCCGGCGACGTGCTGCAGGCCAAGGCCCGCGCCCTGGAAGCCGGGGACAAGGTGAAGATCGACTACAGCATCCCCAAGGAAGGCGCCGGCAGCTTCTACGACATGGTCGCCATCCCCCGCGATGCCGCCAACGTCGAGAACGCCTACCTGTTCATGAACTTCCTGATGCGTCCGGACGTCATTGCCGATATCACCAACAACATCGGCTACAGCAACGCGAATGCGGCGGCTACGCCGTTGGTGGATGAAGCGATTCGCAGCGATCCGGGTTCGTACCCGTCCCAGGAAGTGATGGCGACCCTGTATGCGATTCCGGATATGCCGATTGGTGTTCAGCGGGTGATGACTCGTGGGTGGACCAAAGTGAAATTGGGTAAATAGTTCCTCACCCATGATCGTTCCCACGCTCTGCGTGGGAATGCCTCAAGGGACGCTCCGCGTTCCAGATGCGCCGATGCCTTCGAGCCTGGCACCGTTGGGACGCGGAGCGTCCCGGGATGCGTTCCCACGCGGAGCGTGGGAACGATCAATAAACAAATCTTTTCCTGCGTGCAGCGCCTTACCACCGCTGCATTACTCACCTGGCTCCTCTCGGTTAAGGTGAAGTTCGGCGCCCTCGGGCGCCTTTTTTTATTGTGGGCCCAGCGGCCATTCGGCCAGCGCCCGATAGCGGCCCTTGTGGGATTCGAACAGGGTGAAGCGATCGGCGCGCAGGAAAAATTCCGGGGCCGTCGGTGATTCCGGCACCGGTTCGCGATAATCGCGGGCCAGGGTCAGGTGGGGGCGAAACTCCTTGGAGGTTTCCACAAGGCCGAACGGCAACAGCGCCTGCTCCAGGTCATATACCAACCGCAACAACACCGGCGGCGCCTGCTCCGGTGCCAATACCAGCGCCCCTGCCCGGCGCCAGACATCCAGCCGATCCAGCACCACGGTCAGTCGCTCGGCCGACGTGCGGACTGAAGCCGCTGCTTCACAAATCGCAGCGATCTGCGCGGTATCCACCGAACCGAGAAATTTCAGGGTCAGATGAAAATTCTCTACCGGCACCGGTCGTCCGCTGCGCAACTGCAGCGCGCTGCGCCATTGGCCGATGGCCTTGCGTTGAGCCGGCGCGCAGTCCAGGGCGAAGAACAGTCGTTTGAAGGGTTCGCGGGATTCGTCATTCATGACGGGGACTCTCCTGAAGGCTTTTGCGTGAGTCCTCCGAGTGTACAACCGCCACCACCGTTTCTGGCGCCTGCCGACATGCGCGTTATAGTTGATGCACGCCAATTACCCGGAGGCTGCCATGCGACAGATCCTCAGCAAGGAACCCTGGTGGGCCGCCCCACCCGAACCCGGCCAGGACGAATTCGAACTGGAATGGGGCTGGCTGGTGCACTACAGCGAAGGCGAGCCGCGCTTCGAATTCATCCGCGAACGACCGACGGACGACGAGATTCAGCAGCGCAAGAGCTGCAGGATCACTCCGGTGGAGTGATCCTGAAAGCAATCGATCAAGCCTGCATGATCAATTCAAACCCGCCATAAATCATCCGCTGCCCATCGAACGGCATCGGGTTGACGTCGGGTTTCATGCGCGGGTCCTGCATCATTTTTTCCATGCCGGCGTTGCGAGTGGCCTTGTCCGGCCAGATGATCCAGCCGAACACCACGGTTTCGCCTTCCTGGCATTTCACCGCCATCGGGAACGAGGTGACTTTGCCTTCCGGCACGTCATCACCCCAGCACTCGGCGATGCTCAGGGCGCCGTTTTCCTTGAAGACTTCGGCAGCGATTTTGCAATGTTTGAGATATTGCTCGCGTTTATCGCTGGGCACCGAGGCAGAAAATGCATCGACATAAGACATGAGTGTTCTCCTTGCTTCACGGGTTGGTCTGCTGGTTAGTCGATTCGGTCGGCTGCCATTCGACAGTCCCCGCACTCAGTCCGACCGGTGGTTGGGCGGTCTTTGCCAGATTGCCTTCGATCTGCCCCGCCATGTACAGGGTTCCCGCCATCACGCCCGAGTTAGGGTTCTGCAGCAGCTTGGTCCAGGCCTTGTCGAAGGTGTTGCCCATGCTGCTGCGAATCAGCGCCTCGCTGTCGGGCCGGTCGCTGGCCTGGATCATCGCGCGGATGCCGGCCACGCCGACCGTGATCAAGCCCCCGGCCAGCTTGCCCGCCGCGGCCGCCACCGCACTGGCGGCGCCCCGGGGGGCCATTTCGGCTTCCATGCGTTGGCTGGCACGCCTGGCCACCGGGGCCATGGCGTTTTCGGTGGAGTCGACGCCTTTTTCACCGCCGGCCTTGTGGACTTTGTCGACCAGCGCGGCATACGCCGGCAGCTTGTCGAGGGATTCGATGCGTATCACTTGATAGAGCGAAGCATCCCGCGTCGACGGCGGACCCAGGGCAATGGCCGGGACTTTCTGAATGCGCCCGTTGAGTTGGGCGATCGGCACGCCATGGCGCTGGGAGATTTTCTGCAGTTCTTCCTTGAGGATGTCGACGTAGAACGCCGAAGCCAGGCTGAGAATCGCATCAGGATCGATTTCCACTGCGGCGGGCGCCAATACCTTCTCCTGGTAAGCCTCCAGCAGGTAGGCGGCCAGGCGCTTTTCCGAAGCATCCTGCTCGCCCTGGGCGCTGAGGGTGTACCAGCTGACTTTCATCGACAGCCATTCCTGGGTCCAGTAGCTGCTGAACCAGGGTATGAAGTTTTCTTCGGTGAGTTGATAGACCCGTGTGCGCCAGTATTCCATAGCACCGCGGGCGTAGATTTTGGTCTGCTCGGTGGCCGACTGCGAGGCATCGATGATCTCCCGATCCACCTGTTGCCAGGTGCTCGGCGCGATCATCACTTGCGGCGCTTCCACTGGCGCGCGCGGGGCCGTGGCGCATCCGGCCAATACCAGCAGCACGGCGACGATCAACGAACGCAGGTTCAAGATCGTGGCTCCTGAAAGTCAGCGCCGGACCGGCTGGCCGGCGCTTGAAAGCCCTGAATTGAGTATAGGTCGCGGTGGGTGGTGACCCCACTGCCGCCATCGCGAGCAGGCTCGCTCCCACAGGTTGTGTGTGTGGGATCACAGTTTTGTGTACACCGCCAAACCTTGTGGGAGCGAGCCTGCTCGCGATGAGGCCCGCAGGAACACCCCGCAAACCCGACCATCACTCCCATCGATATTCACAATCGCCACGATTGCCTTCCGCCCCGCAGCCGTCAGCGTAGGATCAACCCCAAGCCAACACGAAACCCTGAAGCGGAGGGGCCAATCATGCTGATCCATCTCTTGACCTGTATGGCCCTGACGGCCTTCACATTGAGCGTATTTGCCTGGTTCGTCCTGTCCGAGGAGCGCACGTCATGATCACTGAAGTCACCCTTGCCGTGAGCTTTCCGGTATTCGGCAACAACTATTACTCGCAGACATTCGAGTCCCGTAAGGTGTTGACCCTCGTGTTCGACGAAAAATTCGAGGACTTGCTGATTCCGGCTGCCGATCATCACTTCAGCAACGAAGTGGTCGGCCTGAACGATCAGTTTCGCTTCCTCAACGACGTACTGGCCGAGCATTTGCTGGAAGCTGAACTCGCGGCGACCGCCCGTCGCAATCATCAATATTTCTGAGCCGACGCCTGCGTCGACCTGATCCAGACTCCGTGTGCCTTGCTCCCCTCATTGATCGTGACGGGGAGCTTTTTTTTGCCTTATCGACTGCACACCTCGCGCAGACAGCCGCGCAACCAGCGGTGCACCGGGTCGGCATCCAGCCGGGGGTGCCAGAGCATGGCCACGGTGAAATCCGGCAACGTCAGTGGCAGGTCGAAGCTGTGCAGGCCGAGCCGCAGATTGGCGGTGTGGCGTTCCGGCACAACGGCGATCAGCTCGCTGGTGCGGGCCAGCGCCAGGGCGGTGGAGAAACCGGGGACGATGGTCGCGATCTGCCGCGCAAGGCCGAGCGGCGCCAGGGCTTCATCGATCGGCCCCTTGTCCAGCCCGCGTCGTGACACGCTGATGTGACTGCCGGCCGCGTAGCGTTGGGGAGTGATTTCGCCGTCGCTGAGCGAATGACCAACACGCACCACGCCGATGAATCGATCGCGAAACAGCCCCTGGGTGCGCAGTTCCGGACTGGCGGTCTTGCCGACCACGCCGGTTTCCAGATCCACCGTGCCGTCGCGCAGTGAGGCGCTGTCCTTGTCGGGTTTGTGCATGAAGCGCAGGCGCACGCCCGGCGCCTGGTCGACGATGCGGGCGATCAGCGCGGCGCCGAAGTTTTCGACGAAACCTTCGCTGGTTCGCAGGGTGAAGGTGCGCTCCAGCTGCCGCAGGTCCGGTTGCTCGGCCGGGCGCAGCACCGCTTCGGTGTCCTGCACCAATTGGCTGACCCGCTCCCGCAACTCCAGCGCCCGCGGCGTCGGCACCAACCCGCGCCCTGCCCTGACCAGCAACGGATCGCCGGTGGTCTCGCGCAAGCGGGCCAGAGCACGGCTCATTGCCGAGGGGCTCAGGCGCAGGCGCTTGGCGGCGGCTGCCACACTGCCTTCGGTGAGGAGGACGTCCAGCGTGATCAGCAGGTTGAAGTCGGGTGATTGCATGAAAAGAACCTTTGAGTTCTACAGTACACATCTGTGGCTACACAAAATCTTTTACTGATACAAAACCTGTGGCTCACACAGAACTGTGACTCACACAGAACCTGTGGCGAGGGGGCTTGCCCCCTTTGTACTGCGCAGCAGTCCCATTCTTTTTGGGCCGCTTCGCAGCC
>NZ_JBSVXG010000187.1:0-11406 GCF_054070595.1 Pseudomonas sp. SDO55104_S430
TCAGTCAGCATCATTGCAACTGACCCACCGCTTTCGCGAGCAAGCTCGGCTCCTACAGGTGGAGCGAGACCGCAGGTCAGAAGCTCATCTGCCACTGCCCGATCAGCCCGTGATTGCGGCTGTTGTTGCCGATCTCGCCGCTGTAGCCGATGCCCAGGGAATGCCGAGCGCTGATGCCCAGGTCCAGTCCGGCTTCCAGCACCAGACTGTCGCGATCCAGCGAACTACCGTCGACACTGAACGCCGTGCCGCCTGTGACAAAGGCCTGGCGGGTCGAGTTGCTGACGTCGCCGTAAGTGTGTTTCCAGCCAGCGGTCATGCGCGGGGTCAGGCTCATGCCGTTGTCCAGGCTGCTCAGGTGCGCCAGGCGAACGCCGAAGGTGGTGCTGAAGTTGTCCTGGGTTTGCCCATCGACGTCCAGAGCCGCAGCGCCGCCTTTTTCCTGATAGCTGTCGCGGTGGTAGCGCTGATAGCCGAGGCTGGCGAACGGCTCGGCGCTGAGTCGACCGCTGCCCATGGAGTAGCCGAGTTCGGCGAACGCCTGCTGGCTGTCGGCGTCGTAATCCCCTTTGGGCCGGTCGCTGAAACCGTTGAAGGCGATGGTGCGTTTGCTCTCGCCCTGATGACCGCTGTACGCAGCGCCAAGGCGCAGGGCAAGCGGACCATTCTGATGCTGCGCGTAAACGCCGGCGTGCCAGCTCTCGACATTGCCGTCGACGCCGGTCGCGTCCAGATCGGTCTTCGAATAACCGCCCAGCACACCCACGCGCCACTGCGGGCTCAACGACCAGTCGGCACCCAGCACGCTGCCTTTGGTGCGTTGCTCCAGGCCGCTGCTGCCGTGTTCGCCATCGAGCTTGCCGTAGCCGCCGATGGCTTGCAGCCAGAGACGACCGCGGGCATTCGGGTCGTTCAGGTTGCGTGCTTCGGTCGGCACGCCGTTGGCGGCGAGGATCGGCGTATCACGCTGATCGAGGCCGACCATCAACCCCGGGCTGCCGCCCATTTGTTGCATCGCCGAGAGCATGCTACCGCCGACCTGGCTGCTGGCGCCGAGGGTCGCGCTGGTCAGGTTGGCGTTGCTGGCGCCGCTCAATTGCTCGATCGCAGCGCCGGCCGTGGCGCTGGTGGTGTTCAACAAGGCGTTGTACAGCGCATTGTTCCGACCCAGTGAAGCCAGGCTATTGGCGGCGTTGCTGCCGTTGCCGCTGACGGCGAATTCGTTGAAGGCGACATCGTTGCGGGTGTAGGTCAGGTCAACCTGGGTCGGGGTGTACGCCAGCGTAGGCGTGAGGAAGGCGTAGTCGCTGGTGACCGTGCCGAATGTCCCGTTGATGCGCGCAGCCTGCAGCACGGTGTAATGGCTTTGCCAAGGATAAGTGCCGCTGCCGGGGTTCACGGCCAGGGTCGCGCCGTTGAGGTTGGCCGTGCCGCCGACCTGCACCGGAGCGCTGCTGCCGTCGGCATTCACGCCGTAGGCCAGGGTCGATGCACTGCCCATGTTCAGATCGTGGACGATGGTCGCCGTGCCAAGGCCGGTATTGGTTCTCAAGGTGCCGTTGACGTTGAGGCTGCCCACCGAACCACCGCCGGCGTACACGCCACCGGCGTCCACGGTCAGGTTGCCGGCAATGCCGCCCTGGTTGATCAGCGTCGCGCCGTTGCGCACGGCGCCGCCGTCGCTGAAATCGCCGTTGCCGGTGAGTGTCCAGGCGCCTTGCTGAACCTCCAGCCATTCAAAGTTGCGGCTGCTGCCGAAGCTGCCACCGGCCGCATCATCCATGACTACGCGGTCGTATCCGCTGCCACCATCGACAGTGCCGATGAAGCGGCTGCCGTTGCGCAGGGTCAGGTTGTCGTTGCCGCCACCCAAGTCCAGCGCCAGACCGTCGCTGCCGCTGATGGTGCCGCCGTTGATCACGCTGTCGGCGAACTCGCCGACGAATTTCACGCCGAAGCCGTCGAGGCCCTGAATTGTGCCGAAGTTTTCCAGAGTGGTTGCCGCCACGCCGGCACCGCCACTGCCATCGTCGACCAGGATGGCGCTGTTGGCGCCGCTGATCAGCGCGCCCTTGGCGTTCAACACATATCCGCCGCCCAAGGCGATGCCTTCACTGCCGTTGGCGAAGCCGTTCTTGTCCACGCCGCCAGCACCCACGCCCTGGATGGTGCCGTAGTTTTCGATGTGGGCCAGGTTATCGATGTCCACGCCATCGCCGTCGCCATTGGCCTGCAATCCCGAATAGGCGCCGGTAATGGTGCCGTGGTTGATCACCGTGCCATCGCCATCGGAGCCGAACCCGGAACCGTTACGTCCGGTGATCTGCCCGTAGTTGGTCAAGGTCGCGCCGAGGTCGGTAGTGATGCCATGGCGACCGCCGGAGATGGTGCCGTAGTTGGTCACCGTCACGCCGGTGGCCGAGTCGATATCGATACCGTCGAATTTCTCGTCGGCATTGTGCGAGTCGCCGGTGGAAATCTCGCCATGGTTGGTGATGGTCGCGTTGGCGCCGGTCTTCATGCCGTCGCTGGCATCGCCACGAATCAACCCGCCCGAGCGGTTGATGATGGTGGTCGTGGCCCCGGCGCTGCGCAGCGCATCCAGGTCCAGCCCCTGACCGGTTGTGGAGCGGATGATGCCGCTGTTATCGATCAACAGGCTGCCGCTGGCGAAGTTGCTGTCGATGCGCAGGGCATCGTTGAACCCCAGAATCTGCCCGCCGGCACGGTTGTAAATGCTGTAGTTGCGCGCCTGGGTCAGATCACCACTGCTGTCGATCGCCCTGCCGCCAGTGGAAACAATCTTCCCCGCGTTATCAATCACCACACCCACGCCTGCGGTACCGTCCTTGAGGCTGACAGCCTTGCCGGCATTGGTAATGCTCCCCGGCGCCGAAATCGTCAAAGTATCCGCACCACCCAGGGTTTGCGCGGTGGTCGTGGCGGTATCGATCTGCACGGCTTTGTAGGGTGCAGCCATGGCGTTGGTGCTGGTCAACAAGGCAATGACCAAGGCCAGTCGCTGGGGGGAGAAGGGCATTTTTGACGTCCGTTTTGTTATAAGCGGGGCGTCCTGTATAGCGGTTGGTTTTTACAGATTGATGTACGGATCAAAAGATCGCAGCCTGCGGCAGCCTGCACAGAGAACCTGTAGGAGCTGCCGCAGGATGCGATCTTTTGCTTTCAGGCGGTCAGCCGCGGCATTCGGCCAGGCCTCTGCGCTGTCCGGAGTCCGTCTGGTTTTCGTCGCTCAGCCACTTCTCGAACCCTGCCGCAACGGCCGGCCATTCCGAGTCGAGGATTGAGTACCACGCGGTGTCGCGGTTCTGGCCCTTGACCACCATGTGCTGGCGGAACACGCCTTCGAAGCTGAAGCCCAGGCGCTCGGCGGCGTACTTGGAGCGGGCGTTGGCGTTGTTGCATTTCCATTCCAGGCGGCGGTTGCCCAGGGCGAAGGATTCCTTGGCCAGGAGGTAGATCGCCTCGGTGCTTTTCGGCGAGCGCTGCATGGGGGCGCCGAAGGTGACGTGGCCGATTTCGATGCGGCCCTGGGCCGGGACGATGGACATCAGGCTGAGGATGCCTTGCACCTCACCGCTGGCGCGGTCGATCACGCTGAAGAAGTACGGGTCGCTGTGGGCCGCGTGGTTGTTCAGCCAGTCGTTGAAGGCGCTGCGTTCCGGGAACGGGCCGTAAGGCAGATAGTCCCAGAGTTTCGGGTCGGCGCCGGGGCCCTGCAGGGCTTTGAACAGATCGTCGCCGTGACGCGCCGGGTCGAGTTTTTCCAGGCGGATGAAGCGCCCTTCGAGGGTTTGCACCGACGGTGGCTGAACGCCTTTCCAGTCGGCAAGTGAAGTCGGCATGGTGTTCTCCTTGAACCTTAAATGGCCTTGCGAAACTGGATGAAACCGGGACGTTCGGCGATGCGCTCGTAGAGCTGGATCGCGGTGGCGTTGGTTTCGTGGGTCAACCAGTGAACCTTGTTGCAACCATCGGCCTTGGCCGTGGCGTAGACGAATTCGATCAGCTTGCGACCGACGCCGGTGCCGCGGGTTTCGGGTGCCACCAGCAAGTCTTGCAGATAGCAGGAGTTTTCGATGGCCCAATTGGAACGATGGTAGATGAAATGCACCATGCCCACCGCCTTGCCGTCGGCCCAGGCCAGGGCGGCGTGGGTCGGCTCGTTCGGGTCGAGTATGCGCTGCCAGGTGCTTTGGGTGACAGCCTCGGGCAATTCAGTCTTGTAGAAACGCAGGTAGGCCTGCCACAGCGGCAGCCAGGCGGCGTGGTCGTCGGCACTGACCTGACGAATGTCGATCTGACTCATGATTGTTCCTTAACGCATCAAGTGGGCGAGGGCCTGGTCCTGCGCATCAGAGCTGGCGGCGAGCCCCTCGCGCACGCCGGCGATGTCTGCGGCATTGCGGTTCTGACTGAGTTTGCGCTTGCCCTCCAGGCGCTGGATCGGCAGGGCAAAACCCACAATGGCCTTGAGCATGCCGTCGATGTAGTCGACCGGTGCATCGGCGACTTTCCATGGCTGGGCGCGGGAAGCTTCGTGGCGATCGGTCAGGGCGCTGACCAGCGTCAGCAGGCGGTCGGCATCGGTGAACACTTCGGCGCTTCCATAGGCGTGAACGGCGACGTAGTTCCAGGTCGGTACGACTTTGCCGTGTTCGGCTTTGCTCGGGTAGAAACCTGGGCTGACGTAGGCGTCGGCCCCGGCAAAGATCACCAGCGCTTCGGCCCCGTTCTGCAGTTCTTTCCACTGCGGATTGGCCTTGGCGAAGTGGCCGTACAGGGTTCCGTTCGGGCCCTGGTCGGGGTTGAACAGCATCGGCAGATGGCTGGCTTGCAGGCCATGTTCGCCATGGGTTACCACCATGGCGAGGCGGGTGCCGAGTATCTGCTGGTGCAGTTCATGCAAATCGTCGATGGCAAAATTTCGTGGCGTGTACATGGAGATTTCCCTTGGCGGATGTCTGCATCCTAGGCAGGCTATTGGTCCGTTGTAAGAGCCATTAACGACCAATTTCATAGGTCCATTGAAATTAAAAGCGAGCCGCTTTCCCTGCCATTCAATCCCGCGGGCATCGAACTCGATCGCCGTAAGGGCTTGAGTCGACAGCTCTATCAGGCGCTGCGATTGCGGGTGCTTGACGGCAGGCTGGCCAGCGGCACGCGGCTGCCGGCCAGCCGGGATCTGGCGGCGGCGCTGGCGATTTCCCGCAACAGCGTGGTGCGCGCCTACGATCAGCTCTACGCCGAAGGTTTCATCGAGGGGCGGGTGGGCGATGGGACTTATGTGGCACAACTGCCCCAAGCGGGAACACTTTCATCAAAGATATCCACAAAAGTATCCACAGGGTTTTCAACAGGCTTACCCACAGCCTTATCCACAAAATCGCCTGATTTACCTGGGATTTCATCCAGTAAAGTTATCCACAGTGGTGTTTTGCAGCGCCTGGAAAACAACCATTTGCCGCGTCCACCGAGCGGTCCGCCGAGGGCTTTTCGGGTCGGCGTACCGGCGTTCGATCTGTTCCCGTTCGACGTCTGGGCCAAGCTGAACGCGGCTTTCTGGCGCAAACCGGATCTGCGCCAGCTGTGCTACGGCGATCCGGCGGGCGATGAGCGATTGCGCGGGCTCATTGCTGCTTATTTGCGCAGTTCACGTGGAATGCAGTGCACGGCTGAGCAAATAGTGATCACCAGTGGTGCGCAACAGGGCATCAGCCTTTGTGCACAGTTGTTGGTGGAGCCTGGCGATGGGGTGGCGATTGAAAATCCGGGGTATCGGGCGGCCGGTCATGCCTTCGCTGTGGCCGGGGCACGAATGCATGGTGTGGCGGTGGATAGCGAGGGCATCGATTGCACCCAATTGGCGGCGATCAACGACTGTCGTCTGGCGTATGTCACCCCGTCGCACCAGTACCCGACCGGTGTGGTCATGAGCCTGGCGCGACGCCTGGAACTGCTGGCCTGGGCCGAGCGCAACCAGGGCTGGATCGTCGAGGACGATTACGATGGCGAGTACCGCTACACCGGCGCGCCGCTGGCACCGTTGGCAGCGCTGGATCGGCAGGGGCGAGTGTTGTACGTCGGGACGTTCGGCAAGGTTGCCTTCCCGGCGTTGCGCCTGGGGTATCTGGTGTTGCCGCCGGGGCTGGTGGATGCGTTTTCGCGGCGGCGCGCGGTGGATGTGCGGCATTCGGAAGTGAGCACCCAGGTTGTGATGGCCGAGTTCATGGCGGCCGGGCATTTCCAGCGGCACATTCGCCGGATGCGCCGTGCGGCGTTGAGTCGGCGTAACACGTTGCTGGCGGGTTGGCCTCGGGATATTGCCGGGGTTGGTGGTTTGCCGAGTGTTGCGGCGGGGCTGCATTTGACGGTACCCGTTGAGACGCTGGCCCGCGAGCAGGAGCTGGTTGAAAGTGCTGCGCGGGTTGATGTCGAGATCAATGGGTTGAGCAGTTATTGGTTGCCGGATTCGCGTACACCGCTGGACCAGCGGGCGGGGCTGGTCCTGGGGTTTGCGGCGGTGCCGGAGGCTGATATTCGGGCTGCGTTGGGGCGGTTGGATAAGGCTTGGCGCTGATAGCCGGCGTTACACGCACCTGTGGCGAGGGGGTAAACCCCCTCGCCACAGGTTATGTGTTCAGCCAAAGATTGCGGGGTCAGGTTTTTGAGGTGGAAGGTTTGGGCGCAGAAAGGAACAACGCCTTCGCCAACTGCGGACTGATTTCACTGCGATAGATCGCAATCAGCTCGCTGTTCGACGTCGCTGTCCTCAGGTCAAACCCACCGCCCAGTTTGCGCTGCGAAGCCGTTTTCAGGTGCGCCGCGGTGTAGCCATCGGCCGGTGTGTCGGGTTTGGGATAGTGGAAGTGCGCATACCAAAGCACATGATCCTTACCGTCACCACGCTCGCGAATCTCGTATTCCTCGAGATAATCCTTGCGTAGCCCCTTCAGCCGATTCCGCCCCGGCACCTTCACGATCTCCACCAGGCCCTTGTCATGCAGCCATTGCACGCGTGCGGCGGTGGGTGGCTGTCGCTTGGTCATGCTGATTCGGGTCTGGCGACCCTTTTCGTACAGGTTGGCAGCGCTTTCATTGAGCTGTTTGGCCAGGTCGACCGCGGACACCTGGCCGCCGTCGGTGGCGTTCAGGTCGGTGAGGGCCTTTTCGATCCCGTCGGCCGCTTGCGTCATCCGATGGGCCTGCTGATTGAACATCTCCTCGATTTCCACCGGGATACGCCCTGGCTGATTGGCGTGGGCTTCGGTGCGACGAGTAAAAGCCTGCAATTGATCGAACAGGATCTGACCCTGCTGAATGCTCAGATCGAGAGTGGGGCGTGCAGGCGGCGGGGTCTGAGCCGATACATGTTCAAGCCAGTTGCCCGGCGATTTTTCGTGAAAGGTCGCGATGACTTTGCCGGTCAGCGGCGATGTCACGTCGAACAGATCGATCTCCTCACCCGCCGCTCGCTGGCGCGGGGTGCCGACCACGGTGCCCTTGTAACGCGTCTTGATGATGCGCTTGCGCGGCGCCGCAGGTCGCGACGGTCCTGGTGTCGGCACCAGCAATCTGCGCTCGTGCAACAGGCTTGCGAGTTGCCGGGTGGTTGGTTCGTTGAAAGCTTTGATCCGCTCGCGCATCTGTTCCAGCTGATCGCTCAGCAGCGCCTCGGGGAATTCGTCGGCGAGGTCGGCGATACGCTGGTCGAGGTTGGCAAACTGCTCCAGCAGGTCGTTGATGCCGTCGATGCGTTCGAGCAGCGGGATGTCGTCCCCGGTCTCCAGGTCCTTGTAGGACTCGACGGTCAGACTGATATCTTCGACCACACTTTCCATGGCCTGCCGCGCCGCCGCCATGTCGACCGTCGCGCTGTCGTTGAGGCAAAGCTCCTGGGCGATGCTGATCTGGAACAGTTTCAGATCCGGCAGTTTGAACCTCGGCATGTGCGCCGCGTAGCCCCGAGCCACTTCGCTGGCTTCCTTGCCCAGCCGGGTCAGCTCATCGATTCGGCTGCGGGCAAACTCGATCCTGTCGATAAAGCCCTGCGCCATGTCACTGGTGAGTTGATGCAGCTCGCGCGGTGTTTGCGTGCTGTCGACCTGTTTGTGATCCAGCAGTGCAAGGGATTGGCGCATAAGGTCTTCAAAACTTTTTTCCTGCCAGGCAAACCATTTGTGGGTGTGCGACAGATGGCATTCAAGGCAACTGACCAGGACCTGGCGGTAATTCTGGATGGGATCGAGGGCATTGAAGGCTTTAAGTTGATCGATGTAGCTGCCGTAGGCCTTCACTTGTGAATCCAGAGTTTCGATCAGGACCGCATGATCGGCCTCGGTGGCCGTTTTTTGTGCCTCTACCAGCTCTTTCTCAAGCTCGTATTTTCGGGCGTCGAATGCCTCCAGCTTTTCCCTCAAATCGGCCTTGCGCTGCTGGTTCTGGCGCATCAGTTCCTGGCGACGACCGCCGCCACGCAAGCGAAGGCGCATGTCGACAAACCATTCGCCCTTGGCGTTGTGAACCAACAGAGGACCTTTGGCGGGCGGGGTTTTGCGTGAGTCGATGATCTGCACGTCATCGTTTTCGTTGAGTGCGACTTCGAACCAGCGTTGACCGACTTTCGCGTACCACCTGTGATCGAGCCCGCGCAGATGCTGGTAGGGGCCGGCGTTCAGCGCAGGGGCTTTCAGGCCGGCGGGTTCGCTGATGCTCAGTTCATCGAGCACCGCTCCTAGGCCCTTGTCGGTCAAAGCGCCGAAGGCGTGTATGGGCATTTGGTGGGTGGCCGGTGGTTGGCTGGATTGCACATCAGGCTGTCGCGTCACGGTCGGCTTCGCGCTGGGCAGCTTCTGGGGATCGGGGCGTGCGGGCGGGGCTTTCTCGACAGGCAGTGTGGAGGTTTCGCGGCGAGCGGCGGCCTGATGGGCGAGCACCATGCCGAGTGTGAGCAGCAAATCGGTCATGGCGGACCAGGCGCCCTGGCTGTCGTCGTTTTCCTTCGCGTCGGTGGCCTGCTGCAGATCGTCCATCACTTGCCAGATCCACGCAGCCGTCCCGACCGTGCGCCCCAGGAAAGGCAGCGCGCCATTGAACAGCATCCACGCGCCTTGCTTGAGCGTTGCCCAACGGGCTTCGGCGTTGGAGACCGATTGGCGGTCGGCCAAAGTGACCATCGCATCGGCATTCGCCTTGAACAGGGCGGCAAAGGTTTCACCTTCCAGCGCCTTCGTACCGAATGTCACGTTCGCCATCTTGCCCAGCAACGAAGTGGGCTCCACCAGCCATTGCCCGAGTGTCCAGACTGACGGCAATTCACCTGGGAAAGCGTACTGCGAGTAGTTGAAACGCACGGCGTCCGGCAGCCAGGCCAGAACCGATTGGCGCAGCGTCTTGTGGTGCTTGATCGCGTACAGCAGGTTCGCCTCGCCGGGATATTGCAGCAATGGATGTTCGAGCAGTGGCCGGTACAGCAGGCAGGGTCCCTTGGTCGCGTGCCGTGGCCCGATCACGAACATGTTGGCGACCTTGTCCGCCGTACCCTCGCTGCCGCCGCCATGCATAAACGCCAGCGGGCGGATGATGATTTCCAGCCCGTCCACGTGACGATCCGCAGGATTGTCCTGCAATACCGCCAGGATGTACTGATAGCCGCGCTCGTCGACGCCGGCTTCGCCGCGGATCTTGTATTGCAGCGCTTGCAGCGGCAGCTGGATGCGCAGGTGACGACTGAAGAGCTTTTGCCTGCGCGATGTTTCCTGGGGATCGGAGAGCAGTTTGGCCTTGATCAGCGCCGGGTATTTCGCGCCGATGTTCACCTTGTTGACGAGCTTTTCCAGGTAGCTGACAGTCATCCAGTTCGGCGTGGCATCACCGTTTTTGTACTGCACCGTCTTGTTGCCCAGGGGGAGGGCGATCAGGTTTTGCAGCGCAAGATCCGCCAGCGACAGCCTGAGGGTCTGGGTCCTGCCGGGCACGATGAAGGTTCCGAGCACGACCAGGCTGGTGACATGGATTTCGACGTCCTCAAGCTTCAATGTGGATGCCTGGGGATAGTCCTTGGTCATCTGCTCGCGCAGTTTGCGCAGGGCAAATTCCGGCAGGGGCGGGATATCGTCGAGGAAGGTTTTGCCGGCGTCCTGTTCGCGCAGGTTAGCGATGTCCATCAAGTGCCGGCTGTAGCGCGTGAGGTCCGCAGGTGAGGCGTTTTTCAGCCAGTCCGGCAGCAGCGTCCGGACCCTGTTGAAACGCGATGACGGCGGTTGATCCTGATTCGTGAAATTTCTGGAGGAAGCGTTGACGGGAGGCGAACTGCCTTGGGCCGAATTCAAATCGCCGATGGCTTCGGTCTCCAGTGCAATCAAGGCGCAGGCCTGATGGTGAAAGAAGTTGCCGTCGGGCTCGTACAGACGCCACTGGAGGTTTTCCCGGGCGGGGAGTTTTTCGCCCAGCGCATCCACGGAGTCGTAACGCTTGAACCCTTCGATGATCGAGTGCGTGAGTACGAACGTGCGCTTGCCGAGTGTTCCCACGAGGACCGCGACATCCAGTATCCACGCATGCTTGCTCGCGGCGCCTTCGACCCTGTCGATGTCGATCAGGCAGGCCTTGGTCTGGTACTTGTCCCGTGTGCGCCGCGTTTCGCGGTCCGGTTGTTCGAACACCGCGCGGGCAATGGCTTTTTCGTCCTCGCTCCAATCCAGTGTCGGGTCGAGTTTCCAGATGCCTTGCAGTGATTGCGAGAGTTGGTGCCAGCGCGGGGTTGAGGGACTTGTCTGCTGGTTCCAGTAATCGAGCTGTTGTTGCTGATAGGCATTGAACAGCAGCGGGGCGAGTGAATTGATCAGGCAGCCGATGGCATCGATCTTCACCGCCAGCTGAGCCTGCGAATCGTCGCCCGGATGCAGCGTCAGGAAGTGTTCGCCGTCGATGTAATTCACCACCGATCTGGAATAGGCGAGTTTCACCAATACATTGGCGAGGGATTCGTACAGGTATTTGCCGGGAGTGACGCGATCATCGGCGATGACCCAGGTCGGGGTGACCACCGTGGCGAGCGTCGGGTCGATTTTCAGATGTGGATACAGCGCTTCAAGCGCAGGCCCGAGAAATTTTGCGGCGACCTCGGTGATGGAAGGGCCGGTGACCAGCTCGGTCAGTAAATCCAGTTCTTTCTGGTGGGTGGTTTCGGACATGGTCGTCTCCTGACTTTACGGGCTGCTGTGGAGGACGCAGCGCGGGGTCGGGGACGTTATCGGGCAGTTGCGAGGGGCTCGCGGTAGATAGATATGGCGGGCAGAAAAACTACGTCATCTAAGGCAAACACAAACCTGTGGCGGGGGGCTTTTGTGGCGAGGGGGCTTGCCCCCGTTGGACTGCGCAGCAGTC
>NZ_JBSVXG010000188.1:0-11395 GCF_054070595.1 Pseudomonas sp. SDO55104_S430
GCGTTTCGTCTGGAGGAACGCGGTCCAATGTGGGAGCGGGCTTGCTCGCGAAGAACGATAACGCGGTCTAAAGCCCTGCCGCCTTCAAACGGGCCCCATGCTCGACAAACAATCGAATCGGCTCCGCCCCCTTCCCCACCAACCCCAGCGACTGGTTGACGATGTCGAAATGGTCCAGCGGGTACTCATCGCCAATCACCGTCCCCAGATGCGAGCTGTAGCGCCCGACCATCCCGTCGCAATGCCCCGCTTCGCGCACGAAGGTCCTGGCGAACAACCGGCAACTGCGGTTGGTGCCATCGAGCAGATTAAGCCCGCGGTTGGTCTTGCCCGGTTGCAGGGTGCCCGACCAGGAGTAATAGCGCACGCCATTGACCTCCGGCGGCCCATGCCCGCCCCAACTCTGCGGCAGCCCCTGTGGATAACGTTGATTGAACAGCGCCACCCCTTCAGTGGTGAGCGAATGATGGGAAGCGTGAATATCCACCGGCAGCTTCGGCCCGCGATAACCGGTTTCCAGCAGGCTCATCAGCGCCGCGATCAGCCGGATCAGAAAGCTCAGCAGCCGGCCTCGCACGCTGTCGTGGGGATAGTGGTTGTGCAGGTAATCGGCAAGTTCCGAACCGTGGTTCGGTCCCGCCACCGAGGTCACCGACGCCACCCGGTCCGGTCGTTTGGCCGCCGCATAACGCGCCGTCAGCGCACCCTGGCTGTGGCCGATCAGGTTGACCTTCTCGGCCCCGGTCTCGCGCAGAATTTCCTCGATCCGCGCCAGCAGTTGCTCGCCGCGCACTTCGCTGGAATGCACAGGCGAGACCTGCACCGCGAACACTCGCGCACCATCCTGGCGCAATGCGGGGATGATCCCGTACCAGTACGGATAGAGCAGCACCCGGACAAACCCGAGCATTCCCGGGACCAGCACCAGCGGGTAACGCGTGGCCGAACCGTGCGACATGGGCGGACTTCCTTGTGATCGAAGGCTGGAGCAAGGCGCGATGCATGACCTGCGCCAAGCATCACCAGCGAAGATGACAACTCGACGACCAGTCTAGGCCATCCGCCTCACTTCAAGCCCACGACGCCCGCCACGATCAGCCCCACCGACAGCAATTTGACCGCGCTGAGGCTTTCCCCGAGCAGCGCGAAGCCGAGAAACACCGTGCCCAGTGAACCGATGGCGGTCCAGATCGGGTAAGCGATGCTCACCGGCAACTCGCGCATGGCCAGGGTCAGGAAGTACACCCCGCCCACGGCCGCCACCACGGTGATCAGCGACGGCCACAGACGGGTGAAACCCTCGGCGTACTTCATGCCCATGGCGAAGGTGACTTCGAAGCCGGCGGCAATCAGCAAGAACAGCCAGGCCATCTAGAACTCCCTGGCCAGTGCGACCAGCCGTTGTTCAGCCTCGGCGGCGGACACCGCGAACGTGCGCGCCTCGGACTCCTCGCCCTCGGCGGCGACCACCGTGACATCGGTGATGCCGATGAAACCCAGCGCCGTACGCAGCAATGGATCGGCATGGTTCATGGCTTCCAGCTCACCGCCCGGACCGAAACCGAAGCCGCCGCGGCTGGTGACGATCAGCGCCTTTTTGCCGTGCACCAGCGGCTCGTACTGGGCCACGCCGTTGTCCAGGGTGTGGTTGAAGGTCAGGCCGATGCGCACGATCTGATCGATCCAGGCCTTCAAGCCGCTGGGCACGCTGAAGTTGTGCATGGGCGTGGAGATCACCAGCAGATCGTGGCCCAGCAGCTCGCCGACCAGTTCGTCGCTGAAGGCCAGATCCGCCTGCATCGACAGCGGCCGCGCCTCGGGCTGTGGATAAAACGCCGCGGCCACGAACGCCTCGTTGACCGGCGGAATCAACGCACGCCCGACTTCACGGCGGGTCAGCGAAGCCTGGGGATTGCGCGCCTGGAACGCTGACAAGAACGCTTCCGCCAAGCGCCGCGAATGCGACCGTTCGCCCCGTGGGCTGGCATGAACCGCAAGAATCTTACTCATCTGAATCTCCTCAAGGACTAGACTGGAACCACTTGTGGCTCGCAGCTTGAAGCTCGCAGCCGCGTCCCAACAACTGATCAGAAATCAGTTAGGATGAATCCATTTCATCCATGGAGTTTTCATGTTTGCCTCACTGCCGCTGACTGCCCTGCGCGCCTTCGAATCGGCTTCGCGCCTGCTGAGTTTCAAGGCTGCCGCGGAAGAACTGTCCGTGACCCCGACGGCGGTGTCCCATCAGATTCGCTCGCTGGAAACCTGGTTGGGTGTGCAGTTGTTCGAGCGCCTGCCGCGCCAGGTACGCCTGACCGAAGGCGGCGAGCGACTTTTCCACAGCCTGCACGGCGCATTTCTCGACGTGGCGCAAAGCGTCGACACCCTGCGCCCGCAACGCAGCGGCACCAGCCTGACGATTTCCACCACCGCAGCCTTCGCCGCCCTGTGGCTGGTGCCGCGCCTGGGGCGTTTCTATGCCCGCCATCCGAACATCAGCCTGCGCCTGGACACCCACTGCGACGTCATCGATCTGCATCAGGACGCCAGCGTCGACCTGGTGGTGCGCTACAGCCTGGATGACTATCCGAACCTGTACGGGCAGTGCCTGTTCGATGAAACCTTCGGCGTCTACGGCTCGCCGCAGCAGGTGGCCCAGGCCGCCACTCGCCTGCCGACGCTGATCAGCGTGCGCTGGCACAACTCCAAACTTTATGCCCACGGCTGGGAGGCGTGGTGCGCACAATCCGGCGAAACCTGGCTGAGCGCCCGGCCCGCGATGCGCGAATACGACGAGGAGCATTACGCCCTGCAAGCGGCGATTGCCGGTCAGGGCCTGGTGCTGGGGAGCAATATTCTGGTGTCGGACAACGTCGCCAGCGGCCTGCTGGTGCCCTATCGCGGCGAAGTGCAGGTGGATGGCGCCGGATACAGCGCGCTTTGCGTGCCGGGACGGGAGCGGCATCCGCCGGTGAAGGCGTTTTTTGCGTGGTTGCAGGAAGAGGCGCAGTTATCCGGGCAGGCCTTGCGCTGAATGTAATCAGCGAACTTTTATTAGTTAAAACTTCCAACTTCGAATAACGAACTTATATTTGAAGTTACAAACAGGGCGTAGACTTTTCTTCGAATGAACTTATTCTGACCAGCACAACCACAGTGGTTGTGAACATAAACATGTAAAGGAATACGCCCATGCAACTTGATCAACGACTGGAATTTATCGACTCCCTGGTTCCGCTACCTCATGTTATTGCTCCGAGGTCATTCGGAGGCAATACGTCGATCACGCCACTTCACGACATCGACAAACCCACCGCCAGTGTAATGCCGAGCACGATCGATGCATTCCTCCCAGGCGTTTCCAAGGAAATCATTGACGACGTCAATCTCTGCAAGTTGGTCATGCAGAACGCAGCGTCCAAACAGTACCCGAACCCCAATCAACTATTCGAATGGTACAAATACTATGTTGATGGTCTGAAAAAGCTGGGTTGGGTCATCCAGAGCCACGACCTGCAGGAGGTCACCATTCGCCGAGTAGGCTTGACGATAGACCAGATCGCCGCGGAAATTGCCAAGGGACTGGTCACCGCCGAGGGCGCGCAGGTTCTGCAAAAAATCGGCAAGTTGGCTGTAGAGGCGACCCAAAAGGATGACCGCGCGCTCAACATCTTCAACCGCGAAAACAAAATAGGTCAGCAGGCCAAGTTCGATATTGCCCCCGTCTGGGTCGATAAACACAACCAGCCGAACATGGTCCTGAACTGCATCTCACTGGATGCACGCGAAAGTACCCGGGGCATTCTGTTCTGGAAGTCCACAAAACAGTCCACCACCATCAAGACTGGGGCCGTGCGTACTTACCTGGACGGCAAAGTGTTCGCTGGCTTGCGTGGCCCGCTCTATCAAAAATTCAGTGAAGCCGGCGAAAAGTTTATTGCAGATCTCCCCGACTTCTAAAGTCCACCATACTTGAATCGGATAAACGTCCGATTCAAGTATGCCTCTTGAGCACATATCATTATGGCGAACTCCAATTGCGACATTTACTTGGTAAACGGCAACATCACCGTCTTCTGCGGTACGCACACTGAAACTCTGAAGCAGGACATTCTCAATTCCAGTCTGCTTGGTGAACTTGCAGCCATCTCCAAGCACTCGGAATCCCAGGACTCGTTGTGGGCCGGTTTTATCGAGACCGTCAGTAAAATAGGCTGGATTACCAAGAGCCGGGAATTCAAGCGTCATGACTTTTCCGGTAAAAGCCTGCTGAAAATCATTGAATCAAGTGTTGGCAGCTCTTTAACGAGAGAAGAAAAGGACGCCTTGAGCAAAGCCTTTTCGATACTGAAAAAGCCCGGTACTCACTCGCCGGCCACCCAGAGGGTTGTGGATAAACTCCAGGCCAACACCTTTGCCTGCGACGAAACTCTGGGTTGTGCGACAGCCAGGGCAACGATTGCCGGTACCACCCGGGTGACCATCGTTCGCAGCAACGCGAGCATCATCACCCTGCAAATCGCATTCAAGACCACCCAGGGGATCAACATCGACATCCTCGACCACCCCGTCCTCGATGCGATCAAGGACGGCAAACCCAATATCTGGATGCTGGTCAGTTCCCTGGATGCCCGCCAATACAACGCCCTGCGGGCTACGGTCATCAAAAAACTCGGTAATCACATCCACGACGACCTTGTGCATGTGATCACACCCAACCCCGTGGTTTGAAATGTCCACTCAATCCTTTACCGATCCCCCGCAGACTTCTGCGGGGGATCTCGTTTCAGGCTTCAGTTCTTCACGGTTTTGGGCGCCTTGCCCGCCTTCATCTGCTCCAGCAGCGGCGCGCATTGATTCGGCTCTCCCCCACTCGGCGCCACCAGCGCCAGCAGTCCCGCCGCCGGTGCGGCGATCACTCCCAGCGCCACCATCCCCGCCCCGCGCAACATCAACGGCACGGCTTTGACCCCGGCATCGGGCTTGATGAACTTGCCCCGCACGTACAACGGCGAACGCAGTGAAATCAGGCGCCAGCCCTTGGATTCCGGAGTGACGGTCAGGTCCAGTTGCTCGGTGGCCATGTTGGCCGTGCCGTCGACGTAAATGATCGCGTTCTCGGTATCGAAAACAAACAACCGCGTGGTGGCCAGGCCCGACTTGATGTCGAAGTCGGCTGCAGCGCAATTGATCTTCACTTCCTTGTCGCCAAAGATCCGGCCCACCACGTAGTTTCCGACGTTCAAGCCAGCCAGCTCCATCAACTCGCGACTGATGGCGCCATCGTTGATCAGCATCTTCAGATTGCCGTTGGCGGTGCCCAGCAGCTTGGCCACCGAGTTGCCGCGTCCGGTGATATCGGCATCGCCGTTGAGCTCACCGAAGCTGGTTTTCATCGGCTCGAAAGTCGGGAACAGCTGTTTGAGCTTGAAGCCCCGGGCCGTGAGTTTTGCGTGGCCCTCCAGCGGCTCGGTGTGGCCATTGAGGCGAATCTGCGAATCCAGCTTGCCGCCTGCCACGCCGAAACGCAGCGGCTCGAGGCTGAGCACGCCATCGGTGAGGACCAGGTGGGTATACAGATCGTTGAAAGGCAGTTTTTCGCTGTGGACGATGCGTTTGCCGGTGAACTCGACGTCGGCGTCCATATCGCGCCAGCGTTCGGTCTTGAACTCCTCCACCGGCAGCACCTTGTCCGACGGTTGCTTGCTCTCGCCGCCGCGAGCCTTCTGCTTGGCGTTGGAGTCGGCACCGATCAACGGCGCGAGGTCGGCGAACAACAGTTGATTGGACAGCAACGCGCCGCTGAGCTTCGGCCGCGGCTGGCTGGCGACATAGCTCAGGTTGCCGTGAATATCGCTGGAGCCGATGGTGCCGTTGAACTCTTCATAGCGGAACACGGCGCCGCCCGGCTCATGCAGCTTGGCGATCAGGTGACCGTCAGTGGCGTAAGGCGGGGTGTCCGGCAGGGTCACGCCGGTTAGCGGGTAGAGATTGCCCAGGCTGGTGCCGGCCAGCTTCAGGCGCAGATCGAGGGCGCCGAGATTCAGCGGATCGGTCAGGGTGCCGGCCAGTTCGACGCTGGTGTCGGCGATCTTCACCTGGGCCTGCAATGGAAATGGTCGGGCCGAGTCCTGCAGGGCCAACAGGCCGCCGATCTTGCCCTGGCCCGTCAGTTTCTGGCCGTGATACTGGCCTTTGACCTTCAGACCAAACGCGTAGTCCTGTGGCGCACCGCCCTTCTCCTGAGCGGTTTTCGCGGCCTTGTCGCCGACGATCTCGCTGAACGGAATGGGTTTGCCCAATGGATCTATCAGGATATCGAGCTGGGTCTTCAGGTTCTGATCGTCCAGAGTGACATGGCCCTTGTCGAAGCCGATCGCGCCGATGTCCAGCACCCAGGGTGAGGGTTCGGCATTGGGGTCTTTGGGGTCGAACTTGAACACCCAGTTGGCGCGCCCGTCCGCCAGGCGTTGCAGCTCGGCATTGGGCTCGGTCAGGTCAATGCGCGGGATCACCACCCGTTGCGCCAGCAGCGCCAATGGAGAGATGCGCAGTTCCACACGCTTGAGCGTGGCCATGTTCGGCGCTTTCGACCAGTCCGGGTTGCCCAGGCTCAAATCCTCGGCCACCACATGCGGCCACGGCACCCAGGCCCGCCAGCCGCCTTCTTCCAGCTCGCGACGCCAGACCACCGAGAGGTTGCCGTTGATCGCGAACGGTCGGTGCAGTTCCTCGGAAACCTTGGCGTTGAGGGGCGGTTTGATCCGGTTCCAATCGAAGAACACGATAAACAGCACGAGCACCGCCAGTACGACGACCAGGGTGCTGAAGGTCCAGGCGAGAATTTTACGAGTGCGCGTCATTGCACAGAACTCCTGATACGGCTGGGCGACCCGACCAAGACGCCCATGAGAAACGCAGGGCCCGAACGGCCCGCTATGAAATCTACGACTGAAAAACGGCGCGCAGGTTTAATCGAAAGCCGCTTTTGGTGCAATCGACCGGTCGAATTCTGCCCTGCCCGGCACCTGCAACGTTACCGGCCCCGCACTTTTGTGCGGCACAAGTGAGTCGAAAATACCCACCCCGGTGCAAAATCGTCGGACTGAAAGGCCCGGTTTAGAGCCATCGCAGAGAACAATCAATTCCGTTGATTATTAACATTGCGTTTATGAACTTTTATATCGACTTCCCGGAGGTAACAATTTAACCGTCCCTACTTTATCGCCCTGTCACGGAGCACAGATCATGAAACGCCAATTACTGCTTAGTCTTTCCCTTTCTCTGCTGGCCAGCACTGCCTTCGCACTGCCGGCTGCAGAACAGGCTACTCCGCAAGTCAAAGACAGCCACTCGGTGTTCAGCCAGACTGTTGCCGCTGATGGTTCCGATCGCACTCCAGGCCAAACTCTGGCTGAAGGTGGTAACGACCGCCTGAAAGAAAAAAATCTGATCACTGAAGACGGCTACGACCAGACCAAAGGTTCTGTTGCCGCCGATGGTTCTGACCGCACTCCTGGTCAAACTCTGGCTGCCGACGGCTCCGACCGCACTCCTGGTCAAACTCTGGCCGCCGACGGTTCCGACCGCACCCCTGGTCAAACTCTGGCTGCTGACGGTTCCGACCGCACTCCTGGCCAAACCCTGGCCGAAGGTGGTGGTGACCGTGTGATCGAACGCAACAGCTCGATGAGCTAAGCCTGATGGCCGCCTTGAAAAAAAGCCCAATCCCCGGATTGGGCTTTTGATTTTCCGGTCTTCCCGGCCGTTGGATGCCTTACCTCCCCGCCTTTCCCTATCGTTGTTCGACGCCGGCAAAGCCGATTTGCTAGAGTGCGCCGCTCTCCTTTCTTAAGAAACGCCTTAGCGATGCTGCCCCGCGCTGAACAGAAACAACAAACCCGCGTCGCATTGATGGACGCTGCCCGGCACCTGATGGAAGGTGGCCGCGGATTCGGCAGCCTGAGCCTTCGCGAAGTGGCGAAAACCGCCGGCATCGTCCCGACCGGTTTCTACCGGCATTTCGCCGACATGGACGAACTGGGCCTGGCGCTGGTCTGCGAGGTCGGCCAGACCTTCCGCGAAACCATCCGCCTGGTGCGCCATAACGAGTTCGTCATGGGCGGGATCATCGACGCGTCAGTGCGCATCTTTCTCGACGTGGTCAGCGCCAACCGCTCGCAGTTCCTGTTCCTGGCCCGCGAGCAGTACGGCGGTTCACTCCCCGTTCGTTTGGCCATTGGCCGTCTGCGGGAAAACATCAGCTCCGATCTTGCCGCCGACCTGTCGCTGATGCCCAAGCTGCAGCACCTGGATATCGCCGGGCTGAGCGTGATGGCTGATCTGATCGTCAAAAGCGTGTTCGCCACTTTGCCGGACATCATCGACCCGCCGGCCGAAGCGCTGCCTGAGCATCTGACGCCGCAGGCGAAGATTACCCAGCAGTTGCGCTTTATCTTCATCGGGTTGAAGCACTGGCAAGGGCTCGGCAGTACCGAGTAATCAGCGCCGCCATTCCTTGTGGGAGCGAGCCTGCTCGCGATAGCGAATGCACATTCAACATCTGTGCGCTTAACCCGCACCAATCGCGAGCAGGCTCGCTCCCACAAAAAGACCGCAATCGCATCAACTTGGTGCGCACGGGAAAAGACTCGCACCAACTCCGCACAAAACCCACGGTACTTTGAGCGCCTTCCCACGCTTCCGACGGCCATTTCCTACACCTCCCGCCGATTGGCGCGCCCCTTGCTCTAGCCCTTGCATCGTCCATTGCTGGAAGCTTTCCGATGCTGGTGATTCACCGCAGAATCGACCCTCAACCCGTCTGGGCCGCCGAGTTGCACTTGAACTTCGAAGCGCGGAGCAAAAGCCGTTTGCGCTGTTTCAGTGCCGAGGGCGAAGACGTCGGGTTGTTTTTGGAGCGTGGTCAGTCGCCGCTGTATGACGGCGAGTGCCTGCAGGCCGAAGACGGGCGCATCGTCCGCGTCTGCGCCCGTCCCGAACAACTGCTGCACGTCACCTGCGCCAATGCCTTTGAACTGACCCGCGCCGCCTATCACCTGGGCAATCGCCATGTCGCCCTGCAAGTGGGCGATGGCTGGTTGCGCCTGCTCGACGATTACGTGCTCAAGGCCATGCTCGAACAGCTGGGCGCCAGCGCCGAATCCGTCGAAGCACCGTTCCAGCCGGAGCACGGTGCCTATGGCGGCGGCCACCATCATTCACGCCATGGCGATGAAGACTTCAACTATCCGCCCAAGCTGCACCAGTTCGGCGTGCGCCTGTGAACCCGGCCTGGGCGCTGTTGCGTCTGGCCAGTCCGCAATTGCCGATTGGCGGCTACAGCTACTCCCAGGGGCTGGAAATGGCGGTGGAGAACGGTCGCGTCCACGACACCGACAGCGCGCGGCGCTGGATCAGCGATCAGTTGCTGCTCAACCTCGCCCGTTTCGAGGCTCCGCTGCTGCTGGCCCATTGCGTGGCCGCCCAGGAAGAAAACTGGAGCGAACTGCTGCAACGCTGCGAGGAACACCGCGCCAGCCGGGAAACCCGTGAGCTGCACCTGGAGAGCCGGCAGATGGGCTATTCCCTGCAACAACTGCTCAACGGCTTGCCGGAACTGGATTCCGCCGCACGCGCCTTTCTCGCGCAACGCCCGGAGCCGCACCTGGCGCTGGGCTGGGCCTTGGCGGCCCGTGCCTGGCGAATCAGCCCGCAGGACGCGCTGGCCGCGTGGCTTTGGAGCTGGCTGGAAAACCAGCTGGCAGTGCTGATGAAAACCCTGCCACTGGGCCAGCAGGCCGCCCAGCGCCTGACCAGTGAATTGCTGCCGCTGCTGCAACAGGCCCAACTCAACGCAAGCGTTATCAAACCCGAACACATGGGCAGCGCCGTTTTCGGCCTGTCTTTGGCGTGCATGGCCCACGAGCGCCAGTACAGCCGCCTGTTTCGCTCATAAGTCCCCTGTCTGGAGAACCCCATGAACACACAACCCCTGCGCGTCGGCATCGGCGGCCCGGTCGGCTCCGGCAAGACCGCCCTGACCCTGGCCCTGTGCCTGGCCCTGCGCGAGCGCTACAACCTGGCCGTGGTGACCAACGACATTTACACCCGTGAAGACGCCGACTTTCTGGTGCGCAACCAGGCCCTGGCGCCGGAACGCATCATCGGCGTGGAAACCGGCGGCTGCCCGCACACGGCGATCCGCGAAGACGCCTCAATCAATCTCGAAGCCGTGGATCAACTGAACCGGCGCTTTCCCGGGCTGGACCTGATCCTGGTGGAGTCCGGCGGCGACAACCTGTCGGCGACCTTCAGTCCGGAGTTGTCCGACCTGACCATCTATGTGATCGACGTGTCCGCCGGCGACAAGCTGCCGCGCAAGGGCGGCCCGGGCATCTGCAAATCCGATCTGCTGGTGATCAACAAGATCGACCTGGCGCCGCTGGTGGGCGCTTCCCTGACCCTCATGGACAGCGACACCACGCGCATGCGCAACGGCAAGCCGTTCGTCTTCAGCAACCAGAAAACCGGCCAGGGCCTGGAAGAAATCATCGCCTTCATCGAACGCCAGGGCCTGCTGACCGCCGCCTGAGCACCACTTATCAACAAGGAAGCTTATCCATGACACTAAAACGCATTCTCGGCGCCCTGGCCCTGCTGCTGACCCCGGCCCTCGCCTTCGCCCACCCGGGCCATGGCGACAACGGCCTGATCGCCGGCATCAGCCATCCGATCGGCGGACTCGACCATTTGCTGGCGATGCTGGCGGTGGGCCTGTGGGCGGCGCAACAGAAAGGCGCGTCGCGCTGGGCGCTGCCGTGCACCTTCGTCGGCACCATGCTGCTGGGCGGCGTGCTGGGCTTTGAAGGGTTGAACCTGCCGGCGCTGGAAGGCGGGATCGCGGCGTCCGTGTTGGCCCTTGGGCTGGCGGTGGCGCTGGCGGTGCGTCCGCCGTTGAGCCTGGCGGTGGCCGCGACGGCGTTGTTTGCGCTGTTTCACGGTGTCGCCCATGGCCTGGAATTGCCGGACATGTCGAGCCCGTGGACGTATGCGGCCGGGTTTGTGGCGGCTACGGCGGCGTTGCATGGGGCAGGTTATGTGATGGTGCGGGTGTTGCCGCAGGCGGCTGCGCCGGTGGTGAGGTTGATGGGCGCGGCTTCGGCGGCCACTGGAGCTTGGTTGCTGGCGGGTTAGTTTTCCATCGTCTGTACTGACGTCATCGCGACAGGCTCGCTCCCACAGTGTTCCAGTCGTTCGCTCCCCCTGTGGGAGGTTGATGGGGCTGCTTCGGCGGCGACTGGGCCTGGTTGTTGGCGGGTTAGTTTTCCATTGTCTGGACTGGCGTCATCGCGAGCAGGCTCGCTCCCACAGTGTTCCAGTCGCTCGCTCCACC
>NZ_JBSVXG010000189.1:0-11315 GCF_054070595.1 Pseudomonas sp. SDO55104_S430
TATGTCGACTGACACACCGCCTTCGCGGGCAAGCCTCGCTCCTACAAGAGGTATTTGTGGTTAGACCACGACTTCCAACACCGGCTGCTGATTGCTGCCAAACGTCAGGTATTCCACCAGATCCGCCAGCGCCAGCGGCTTGCTGATCAGATACCCCTGCACCTGATCGCACTCGAACCCGCGCAACAACTCCATCTGCTCCGGCGTTTCCACACCTTCGGCCACCACTTCGAGGTTGAGGTTGTGCGCCAGGTTGATCATGGCGTGGACCAGTTTGCGGTTCTCCTCACGCTGCTCCATGCCGCCGACAAAGCTCTTGTCGATCTTCAGCAGCGTGATCGGCAGGCTGTTGAGGTGCACGAACGACGAGAACCCGGTGCCGAAATCGTCGAGGGAGAAGCGCACGCCCAGGCGTCCGAGGGCGTCCATGGTCTGCTTGACCAGATCGCTGCGGCGCATGACCGCGGTCTCCGTCAGTTCGAATTCCAGCCATTGCGCCTCGACGCCGCGCTCGGCAATCAGCCGGCTCAAGGTCGACAACAGCTGGCTGTCCTGGAATTGACGGAACGACAGATTGATCGCCATGTGCAACGGCGGCAGACCCAGTTCCAGTAGCGCCTGCATGTCGCGCAGGGCTCGGGAAATTACCCAGTAACCCAGCGGCACGATCAGGCCGCTCTGCTCGGCCAATGGCACGAACTCGCTCGGCGGCAACAGACCGCGCTCGGCATGGCGCCAGCGCACCAGGGCTTCGAGGCCGACGATCTGACCGTCTTCGAGGTTCAGGCGTGGCTGGTAATGCAATTCCAGCTCATCGCGGCGCAATGCCCGGCGCAGCTCGGTTTCGAGATCAGCGATGCTGCGGGCATTGCGGTTGATGCGTTCGTTGAAGATATGAAAGGTGCAGCCCTGGGTGCTCTTGGCCTGCTGCATGGCAATGTGGGCGTGCCACATCAGCGGGTCAGCGCCGCCCTGGGCCCGGGCGTGGGCGATGCCCAGGCTGGAGCCGATCAACAGGCTTTCGCCGTCGACCCAGTAAGGTTCAGCCAGCGCTTCGGTGATGCGTTCGGCCATCCACTCCGCGCGCTGCGGGGCGCGGCGGGTGTCGATGAGCAAGGCGAATTCATCGCTGCCCAGACGCGCCAGCTGGTCGCCGACTTCGAGCTGGCTTTTGAGCCGCGCAACCACCTGCAGGATCAGCCGGTCGCCGGCCTGATGGCCGAGGGCGTCGTTGGCGTAACGGAAGTTGTCGAGATCGAGGTGCCCCAGCGCCAGGCCGCGGCCATCGTTTTCTGCCAGTCGCGCAGTTAGCAGGGTCTGGAAGCCCTGGCGATTGGCGATGCCGGTCAGCGGGTCCTGTTCGGCCAGGCGTTGCAGAGTGGTTTCCAGCACGCCGCGCTCGCGCACATGACGCAGGCAGCGACGCAGCATGCCAGGGTCGAGATGGTCACGGACCAGCCAGTCGCTTACACCGTCGGGCGGGGTCAGGGGTTCGTGGTCTAGCAGCAGCACCGTTGGCAGACGGCAACGGCCCGGCGCCGGCTGGAGGGCCGGGATCGTCAATAACACTGCGCTGCGGTCGTCATCGAACAGACTGCTGACAGACTCCCAACTCGGTGCGCTGATGAGCACGGCCGAGCTCCCCATTGGAGCCAGACACTCGCGCAACAACGCTGCCCACGCTGGCTCTTCGGCCAATAGCAGCAAACGCAAGGGTTCGACAGGCGTAGACAAGCTAGCTCCCTAGACTCTGCAAAGATGTAGGCGACAGGCATTATGCCGATCTGACAAGCAATGACCAAATGACATCACTTATCGAACGTGCCCTTTGTATCCGGAATTACGAACATTAGCTGTTAATTCTTTGCGCATCCTGCGTGAAAGTAACAAAACCGGCAAATATGAATCGCGAGTCGCGTCACAAGTCGGAGAGAGCAGCACAATTCTCTGAGCCTGTTAAAATGCCGGCCCATTTCGTGACCGACCCCTGAATTTAGCTATGTCCCGACTCAATCCCCGGCAGCAAGAGGCCGTGAACTACGTCGGCGGCCCTCTTTTGGTGCTCGCCGGTGCCGGCTCCGGCAAGACCAGCGTGATCACCCGCAAGATCGCGCACCTGATCCAGAACTGCGGCATCCGCGCCCAGTACATCGTCGCCATGACCTTTACCAATAAGGCCGCGCGCGAGATGAAGGAACGGGTCGGGACCCTGCTGCGCGCCGGCGAAGGCCGGGGCCTGACAGTTTGTACCTTCCACAACCTGGGCCTGAACATCATCCGCAAGGAGCATGAACGGCTGGGCTACAAACCCGGTTTCTCGATTTTCGACGAGACCGACGTCAAGTCCCTGATGACCGACATCATGCAGAAGGAATACTCGGGCGACGACGGCGTCGACGAGATCAAGAACATGATCGGCGCCTGGAAGAACGACCTGATCCTGCCGGCCCAGGCCCTGGAAAACGCGCGTAATCCCAAGGAACAGACCGCCGCCATCGTCTACACCCACTACCAACGCACGCTCAAGGCGTTCAATGCGGTGGACTTCGACGACCTGATCCTGCTGCCTGTGAAGCTGTTCGAAGATCACGCCGACATTCTGGAGAAGTGGCAGAACAAGGTGCGCTACCTGCTGGTGGACGAATACCAGGACACCAACGCCAGCCAGTACCTGCTGGTGAAGATGCTCATCGGTTCACGCAACCAGTTCACCGTGGTGGGCGACGACGACCAGTCGATCTACGCCTGGCGCGGCGCGCGGCCGGAAAACCTGATGCTGCTCAAGGAAGACTATCCGTCCTTGAAAGTGGTGATGCTCGAGCAGAACTATCGCTCCACCAGCCGCATCCTGCGCTGCGCGAACGTGCTGATCTCCAACAACCCCCACGAATTCGAAAAGCAGCTGTGGAGTGAAATGGGCCACGGCGACGAGATCCGCGTGATCCGCTGCCGCAACGAAGACGCCGAAGCCGAGCGCGTGGCCATGGAAATCCTCAGCCTGCACTTGCGCACCGACCGGCCTTACAGTGATTTCGCGATCCTCTATCGCGGCAACTACCAGGCCAAGCTGATCGAGCTGAAACTGCAGCATCACCAGGTGCCTTATCGCCTGTCCGGCGGCAACAGCTTCTTCGGCCGCCAGGAAGTGAAGGACCTGATGGCCTACTTCCGCCTGATCGTGAACCCGGACGACGACAACGCCTTCCTGCGGGTGATCAACGTGCCGCGCCGGGAAATCGGCTCGACCACCCTGGAAAAGCTCGGCAACTACGCCACTGAACGCAAGATCTCGATGTACGCCGCCACCGACGAGATGGGCCTGGGCGAGCATCTGGACAGCCGTTTCACCGATCGCCTGTCGCGCTTCAAGCGCTTCATGGATCGGGTGCGCGAGCAATGTGCCGGCGAGGACCCGATCTCGGCCCTGCGCAGCATGGTCATGGACATCGACTACGAGAACTGGCTGCGCACCAACAGCTCCAGCGACAAGGCCGCGGACTACCGGATGAGCAACGTCTGGTTTTTGATCGAAGCCTTGAAGAACACCCTGGAAAAAGACGAAGACGGCGAGATGACCGTCGAAGACGCCATCGGCAAGCTGGTTCTGCGCGACATGCTTGAGCGCCAGCAGGAAGAGGAAGACGGTGCCGAAGGCGTGCAGATGATGACCTTGCACGCGTCCAAGGGCCTGGAATTCCCCTACGTGTTCATCATGGGCATGGAGGAGGAAATCCTCCCGCACCGTTCCAGCATCGAAGCCGACACCATCGAAGAGGAACGCCGCCTGGCCTACGTGGGCATCACCCGCGCTCGCCAGACCCTGGCGTTCACCTTTGCCGCCAAGCGCAAGCAGTACGGCGAGATCATCGATTGCGCGCCGAGCCGCTTCCTCGATGAGCTGCCGCCGGACGATCTGGCCTGGGAAGGCAACGACGACACCCCGACCGAGGTCAAAGCCGTTCGCGGCAATAGCGCATTGGCAGATATACGCGCGATGTTAAAGCGCTAGAATTGACCACTTTTACATTGACCTTCGGCGCCAACGGCGCCAATTGAGGACAGCTTCATGGAAGCCCTGCACAAAAAAATCCGCGAAGAAGGCATCGTGCTTTCCGACCAGGTCCTGAAAGTCGACGCCTTTCTGAACCACCAGATCGACCCGGCCCTGATGAAGCAGATCGGCGACGAATTCGCCGCGCTGTTCAAGGATTCGGGCATCACCAAGATCGTCACCATCGAAGCCTCGGGCATCGCCCCGGCGATCATGACCGGCCTGAACCTGGGCGTGCCGGTGATTTTCGCCCGCAAACACCAGTCCCTGACTCTGACCGAAAACCTGCTGTCGGCGACCGTGTACTCGTTCACCAAGCAGACCGAAAGCACCGTGGCGATCTCCCCGCGCCACCTGACCAGCAGCGACCGCGTGCTGATCATCGATGACTTTTTGGCCAACGGTAAGGCGTCCCAGGCGCTGATCTCGATCATCAAGCAGGCCGGCGCTACGGTGGCGGGCCTGGGGATCGTGATCGAGAAGTCGTTCCAGGGTGGGCGTGCGGAGCTGGATTCGCAGGGTTATCGCGTTGAGTCGCTGGCTCGGGTGAAGTCGTTGGCTGGTGGTGTAGTCACTTTTATCGAGTGACCTTTAAACCTGTGGGAGCGGGCTTGCCCGCGATGGCGGCTTAACATTCAACATTGATGTTGGCTGTTCTATCGCCATCGCGGGCAAGCCCGCTCCCACAGGGTTTTAAGTTGTCTGTTATTGCGAGGTAGCCTTCAGGCCTGTGAGCAGCAGTCGCTGAAACAGATCCTCTTTCAGCCCATCTGGCTTGCTCAGTTGCATCCTCTCCAGGTGCTCCGGAAAAGCATCCGGCGCAGGCGCATCCAGCGCCGCCTTGCCCAACTCCAGCACCTCGCTGAGCTTGAACTTGCTCTTCAACCAGTTCAGCGCCCGCAACAGATCCCGCTCCACCTCGGTGAAATCACAGCCCAGCGGATACTCCGGAAACAGATGCCCATGCCGCGCCTGAATCTCCTGCAAACGCTGCGGATGGTTGTCGGTGAATCGTGGATCGAGGCGGAAATCCTTCGGCAGTTTCCCGACCTTCTGCGCCTGCTCCATCAACCCCTGCTGAAACCGTGAGTCGCTGATGTTGAGCAGCGCCTCGATTACCGCCGCATCGGTCTTGCCGCGCAGATCGGCGATGCCGTATTCGGTGACCACGATGTCGCGCAGATGCCGCGGAATCGTGCAGTGGCCGTACTCCCAGACGATGTTGGAGCTGACCACCCCACCCGACTCGCGCCAACTGCGCAGCAGCAACACCGAGCGCGCCCCGTCCAGCGCGTGCCCCTGCACCACGAAGTTGTATTGCCCGCCGACGCCACTGAGCACGCGCCCGTCTTCCAGCTGATCCGCCACACCGGCGCCGAGCAGGGTCATGGTGAAGGCGGTGTTGATGAACCGCGCATCGAGGCGCTGCAAGCGCTTGAGCTCTTCCTGGCCGTACAGCTCGTTGATGTAGCTGATGCGGGTCATGTTGAATTCGAGCCGCTTGCTTTGCGGCAACTCGCGCAACCGCTCGTAGAAACTGCGCGGGCCGAGGAAGAAGCCGCCATGCACCGAGATGCCGTCGGTCTGCGCCGCTTCATCCAGGGTGCCGGCATTCGCCTGCTGCTGCGTCGATACATCCGGGTAGACCTTACGCCGCACGATGCCGGCATCGGCCAGCACCAGCAGGCCGTTGACGAACATTTCGCTGCAACCGTAGAGGCCCCGGGCGAAAGGTTCGAGGCCGCCTTCGCGCTCGATCAGCTGCGCCCACGGGCTCAGGTTCACTTCCGTCAGCAACGCCTTGTAGTCATCGTTATCGGCCTGGCGCGCCAACAATGCCGCCGTCAGCGCATCGCCCATGGAACCGATGCCGATCTGCAGTGTGCCGCCGTCGCGCACCAGCGTACTGGCGTGCAGGCCGATGAAGTGGTCCTGGAAACCCACCGGCATGTTCGGCGTGGAGAACAGCGTGGTGCTGTCCTTCTCGTCGATCAGCAGGTCGAAAGTGTCGATGCCTACCTCGGCATCGCCGGGCATATAGGACAAATCGTCGTGCACCTGGCCGAGCATCAGGATCGTCTCCCCGGCGGCGCGACGCTTGGCGATCATCGGCAACAGGTCGAGGGTGATGTCGGGGTTGCAACTCAGGCTCAGGCGATCGGGATGATCGGCGTCGCTGGCAACCATCTGCGCCACCAGGTTCAGTCCGGCGGCATTGATGTCCCGCGCGGCGTGGCTGTAGTTGCTGCTGACGTAATCCTGCTGGGCCGGCGCGCTGTTGAGCAGACTGCCGGGCTGGAGGAAGAATTGCTGGATGTGGATATTGCCCGGCAAGCTGTCGCGCTGAAGATCGGCAAGGAATGCGAGTTCCGGATAATCACCGAAGACCCGTTCAAGGAAAGGCTCGATAAAGCGCTTCTGCAAGCCATCGCCCAATGCCGGGCGGCCCAGACACAGGGCGGTATAGATCGTCAGTTGTCGCTGCGGCATCTGCGCGACCCGCCGATACAACGCGTTGACGAAAGGGTTGGGCTTGCCCAGGCCCAGGGGCAGACCCATGTGGATATGCGCCGGCAAGCGCGCCAACACCTCATCGACCGCCTGCTCGATAGAACATAGCTGCACCATCGGAAACTCCCTAGCATTCCATGACGTGGGGTTGGACCGAGCTTGCCGGGTCTTTGCTGCAATGAACAGGCTCGGGGCAACTTGCAGACACAAAAAAGCCGCTCGTAAGCGGCTTTTCTGGTGCGAAGCGGCAGGCTTATTTCAGGCCGGACATCTTCTGGATGGCGCCCTTTAGCTCATCATCGGAGCAATCGGCGCAGGTGCCTTTAGGCGGCATCGCGTTGATACCGGTAATGGCTTTGGCCAGGATGCCGTCGAGACCGCCCTGGTGATCGGCACGTTCTTTCCAGGCTGCGGCATCACCAATTTTCGGAGCACCCAGCAGGCCGGTACCGTGGCAAGCGTTGCAGTGCTTGGCAATCACTTCGTCCGGCGTCTTCGCAGCACCGCCACTTGCGGCAGCCGCCACTTCCATCCCCTTGCATTCCTTGCCCTGAACACACACCTGGCCGACTGGCTCGAGGCGTTTGGCAATATCGTCATTCGTCGCAGCTTGAGCGCTGACAGCCCAGAGGGCCAGTACGGTTGCTGGTGCAGCCAGCATTTTCATAATTAGGTTCACGCGTTCACCCTCAATGGTGGCTAGTCACGCCTACGGCCACGGTTCGCAGGCGGGCGCAAGTATAGCGGTTAGCCCGCGACACTGAAACAACCCCAAAGTCGAAGGGGTCTTGTTGCGCAACGGTTAAACGACTCGGGTGCCTCGGCCGTACTGGCAGGGCGCCTCTTTGCTTAAAAATTCGCGGGTGTAGCTGCGCTGATTAGTCGCGCCGGCGCATCGAACGGATTACGGAAACGATGCGGCTTGGTACTTTCAAAGTAGTAGCTATCGCCAGCTTCGAGCACAAAAGTTTCAAGCCCGACGACCAACTCAAGCCGACCTTCCACCAAAATGCCGGTTTCCTCGCCTTCGTGGGTGAGCATCTCTTCACCGGTGTCGGCGCCTGGCGGGTAGATTTCATTGAGGAAGGCGATAGCGCGGCTCGGGTGAGCGCGGCCGACCAGTTTCATGGTCACGGCGCCATCGGAAATGTCGATCAGCTCGTTGGCCTTGTAGACGACCTGGGTCGGTGTTTCCTGGAGGATTTCTTCGGAAAAGAACTCGACCATGGACATGGGAATCCCGCCCAGCACTTTGCGCAGCGAACTGATCGAGGGGCTGACGCTGTTCTTCTCGATCATCGAGATGGTGCTGTTGGTCACGCCCGCGCGTTTGGCGAGCTCACGCTGGGAAAGCCCTTTGAGCTTTCGGATCGATTGCAGTCGTTCACCGACGTCCAAAGCTTGCGCCTCCAGGAGTCAAGGTTGTTGAAATATTGATCGATATCATGGCGACAGCGTTCAGTATTTACAACACCTCGACCTGAATCCCGTTCGGCCCGGCGACTTCCGGCGGGTGCGGTCCGGCGTCAGCTCCCGGAATAGAGCATTGGCACACGGCGCAGATTGCAGAAGATCTGGTAGGGAATGGTGCCGGCCGCGATTGCGACGTCACTGGCGAGGATGTTTTTGCCCCACAACTCCACGGTGGAGCCCAGCCCGGCCTGCGGAATATCGGTCAGGTCGACGCACAGCATGTCCATCGATACCCGGCCGATCAACTGGCTGCGCTGCCCGGCCACCAGCACCGGCGTGCCGGTCGGAGCCAGACGCGGATAACCGTCGGCATACCCCATGGCCACCACACCGACGCGCATCGGCTTGGGCGTAACGAAGCGGGCGCCGTAGCCAATCGGCTCGCCGGCCGGCAGCTCACGCACGCTGATCACTTTCGATTCCAGGGTCATCACCGGTTGCAGGCGCGAAGCCACGGCGTTGGCCTCTTCGAACGGGGTCGCGCCGTAGAGCATGATGCCCGGACGCACCCAGTCGCTCGGGATCTGCGGCCAACCCAGCACCGCCGGCGAGTTGCGCAGGCTGACTTCGGCCGACAGGCCCTGACGCGCCGCTTCGAATACCGCGACCTGCTCGGTGCTGGCCTCGCTGTTCAATTCGTCGGCACGGGCGAAGTGGCTCATCAACACGATCTTCGCCACGTTGCCGCTGGCCAGCAGACGCTGATAGGCCGTCTGATAATCCTTCGGATGCAGGCCTACACGATGCATGCCCGAATCGAGCTTGAGCCAGACCACAATCGGTTTGCTCAGCGCGGCCTTCTCGATCGCCTCGAGCTGCCACAATGAATGCACCACGCACCAGAAATCATGCTCGACGATCAGCGACAGCTCATCGGCTTCGAAGAAACCTTCCAGCAGCAACACCCGTGCGCGAATACCGGCAGCCCGCAGCTCCAAGGCCTCTTCGATGCAGGCCACGGCAAAACCGTCGGCTTCGGCCTCAAGTGCCTGGGCGCAACGCACCGCGCCATGACCATAGGCATCGGCTTTGATCACCGCGAGGGCGCGGGCCCCCGTGACTTCACGGGCGATCCGGTAGTTGTGACGCAGGGCTTGAAGGTCGATCAGGGCACGGGCAGGACGCATGGCGGCAGACTTCTGGTCGGTCGTTGGGAAGAAAAACCGGCGCTGGCTGAGGGCGTGTAAACCGCCAGTAGCGCCGGGAGAGGGATTTTGCAGGCCGGTTCAAGCAAGCGCTATCACCAACAGCACCTGATCACTGGTGAGCAGGCGCCGGGCTTACGTGTTTCGACGATTCCTGTTGCTTGCTGCCATAACGGGAAATATCCAGGCCTTCGGCGCTGATCTGCGGCTTTTTCTTCGCCATCAGATCCGCCAGCAGGCGACCCGAACCACAGGCCATGGTCCAGCCGAGAGTGCCGTGACCGGTGTTCAGGAACAGGTTCTTGAACGCGGTGCCGCCGACAATCGGGGTGCCATCCGGAGTGGTCGGACGCAGGCCGGTCCAGAAGCTGGCTTCGGCCAGGTTGCCGCCCTGTGGATACAGATCGTTGACGATCATCTCCAGGGTTTCGCGGCGACGCGGGTTCAGCGACAGGTCGAAACCGGCGATTTCCGCCATGCCGCCAACACGGATGCGGTTGTCGAAACGGGTGATCGCGACCTTGTAGGTTTCGTCCAGAATGGTCGAAGTCGGGGCCATCGCCGGGTTGGTGATCGGCACGGTCATGGAGTAACCCTTGAGCGGATACACCGGTGCCTTGATGCCCAGCGGCTTGAGCAGTTGCGGCGAGTAGCTGCCCAGCGCCAGCACGTAGCGGTCGGCGGTTTCCAGCTTGCCATCGATCCACACACCGTTGATGCGGTCGCCGGCGAAATCCAGACGCTGGATGTCCTGACCGAAACGGAATTCCACGCCCAGATCCGCAGCCATTTGCGCGAGCTTGGTGGTGAACATCTGGCAGTCGCCGGTCTGGTCGTTCGGCAGACGCAGGGCACCGGAGAGGATATCGGTGACGCTGGCCAGGGCCGGTTCGACGCGGGCAATGCCTTCGCGGTCGAGCAGTTCGAACGGCACGCCGGACTCTTTCAGCACGGCGATGTCTTTTGCGGCGCCATCCAGTTGAGCCTGGGTGCGGAACAGCTGGGTGGTACCCAGGCTGCGGCCTTCGTATTCGATGCCGGTTTCCGCGCGCAGTTCGTCGAGGCAGTCACGGCTGTACTCGGACAGACGAACCATGCGCTCCTTGTTCACCGCATAACGGCTGGCGGTGCAGTTGCGCAGCATCTGGGCCATCCACAGGTACTGGTCGATGTCGCCAGTGGCCTTGATCGCCAGCGGTGCGTGACGCTGCAGCAGCCACTTGATGGCCTTGAGCGGCACGCCTGGCGCGGCCCACGGCGAGGCATAACCTGGCGACACCTGGCCGGCGTTGGCGAAACTGGTCTCCATGGCAGCAGCCGGCTGCCGGTCGACCACCACCACTTCAAACCCGGCACGGGCCAGATAATAAGCACTGGTGGTGCCGATGACGCCGCTACCCAAGACCATAACGCGCATTTTCATATCCCTCATCGCGGCTGACCGCTGACGTGTGAAGTACAGAGCTCTAGATGTGCGCAGTGTAAGAAAGATTGCCCAGTGATTTTCACTATATAAGCGCCTATATTTGGCGACAATTCTCGGCAAAAACCCTTTTTACGGAGGCGCATCCCCTATGCGTACCAACACTCAGACCAAGCGGGAGCTGGACAAGATCGACCGCGCCATCCTGCGGATCCTGCAAGCGGACGGGCGCATTTCCTTCACCGAGCTTGGGGAAAAGGTCGGGCTGTCGACCACGCCCTGCACCGAGCGGGTCCGGCGCCTGGAGCGCGAAGGGATCATCATGGGCTACAACGCGCGGCTCAATCCGCAGCACCTCAAGGGCAGCCTGTTGGTGTTCGTGGAGATCAGCCTGGATTACAAGTCCGGCGATACCTTCGAGGAGTTCCGGCGTGCGGTGCTCAAATTGCCCCATGTGCTGGAGTGCCATCTGGTGTCGGGGGATTTCGACTACCTGGTGAAGGCGCGGATTTCGGAGATGGCTTCGTATCGCAAGCTGCTGGGGGATATCTTGCTCAAGCTGCCGCATGTGCGCGAATCCAAGAGCTATATCGTGATGGAAGAGGTGAAGGAGAGTTTGAGTCTGCCGATTCCGGATTGAGGTTTTTTGGGGGCTGTGCCGACCCCATCGCGAGCAGGCTCGCTCCCACAATGGATCTGTGTACACAGCCCC
>NZ_JBSVXG010000190.1:0-11290 GCF_054070595.1 Pseudomonas sp. SDO55104_S430
TCAGCCACCATCTACGGAGACTGGCACTCCGCTTTCGCGAGCAAGCCCGCTCCCACATTTGATTTGTGTCGTTCTTGCGAATCGCGCCACACCCTCCAGCACCAGCGCCAGCACAATCGCCGCCGCCGCAATCGCGAACATCAGCGCGTGCTGCCCGCCACTGGCATTGAACAGTGCCGAATAGGCGAACCCGCTCAGGGCCTGGAACGTGGCGAAGGACACGGTGGCGCGGCTCCAGGCGATCTGTTGCTGGTGATGCTCGGGAATCAGTTCATGCACGCGGGCCAGCGCCAGCGGCACGATGCCTGGCGGAAAGGAGCCGATGATCACCGCCAGCAATGCCAGTGCTGCAAACGTGCTGGAAACCGACAGCAGGCCGACCGCGATAGCTTGCACCACCAGCACCACACGAATGCTCAATCGGCCGCCCAAGCGATCGGCCAGAAAACCGTAGCTCACCGGTCCCACGATCGCGCCAAGACCGTACATCACCCAGACCATCGCGCCGACCTGTTGCCCGGCACCGAGGCCGCGGGCCACGTAATCCACCAGGAACACCATCGCCGGCACCAGCCCGGCCGCCATCAGCGCGTATTGGGCGAACAGCAGATACACGCCCGGATTCATCGGTTTCGGTTGGGTCGTGACTGATGCAGCAATTGGATGGGACGCGGAGGAGGGCCAGCCAAACCAGCTGACAGCCGTCAGCACCAGCGCCAGCGCGCCCAGACCCAGCCAGGTTTGCTGCAAGCCCAGGCTCAGCAACGGCGGCACGAGGGTTCCGGAGCCTGCGATGCCCAAGCCGATGCCGAGAAAGATCGCGCCACTGGCCAGGCCCCGGCGCGCGGCCGGCACATGGGGCAGCACTGTCGCCGCCACCAGCACCATGATCGCGCCGCCGGCGATCCCGGACAGCAGGCGCCAGCCGAAGAACCAGCTCACCGACAGCGGGAAGGCACAGGCGAAAAACGCCAGGGTCACCGCCAGCATCATCATGCGCAGGGCGGTTTTGTTCGACGTGCGGCGAGCGAGGGGATGACCGATCAGTGCGCCGATCAGGTAACCCACCAGGTTGGCGGCACCGAGGTACACCACATCGCTGGCGGAAAACCAGTGGGCCTGGATCAGCGAAGGAATCAGCGGCGTGTAGGCAAATCGCGCCAGGCCGATACTGACCAGGCTGGCGGAGAGGCCGGCGAGGATCGGCAGCCAGATCGCATGGCGGGGTTGGTCGGAAGTGCTGGCCATGAAGGGTATCCCTGTCAGGTTTCAATGGCGCCCAGCATATCGGGAATCGACGATGCATTAATGCTGCGATTACACTTTGTACTGATGCACAAATGCATCGCCTTGGAGGAAAGCATGAACTGGGATGATGCTCGGGTGTTTCTCGCGGTCTGTCGCGAATCGACGTTGCGCGGCGCCGCGCGGGTGCTGGGGGTAGATCAGGCCACCGTCGGGCGGCGGATCACTGCGCTGGAAAAGTCCCTGAGCGCAACGCTGTTTCTGCGCACCTCCGAAGGTTACGCGCTAACGGCCGTGGGCGAAGCGGCGATGCGCGCCGTGGAGAAAATGGAGCATTCGGCACTGGAGCTGGAGCGGCGGATTCAGGGCCTTGATGATCGTCTGACCGGCACCGTGCGTGTCACCACCACTGATTCCCTGGCCATCGATTTCCTGATCCCGGCCGTTGCCCGTCTGCATCAAAAACATCCCGACGTGCGGGTGCAACTGGACGCCTCGACGCAGATCTTGAGCCTGGCCAAGCGCGAGGCCGATATTGCCGTGCGCAACACCCGGCCGGATAACCCGGATCTGATCGCCCGGCGCATCGCCCGTTGGCCGTTGGGGTTGTTCGCTTCGCAAGCTTATGTGGATGCTCACGGGGTTCCGGAGCCGGGAACGGCCTTTGAAGGGCATGATCTGGTGGCGTATCAGCCGTATTTGCAGAGCGGCAGGGACATGACCCTGGTCGGTGAGCCAATGGGCCGTGGGCGGATTGTTTCGAGCCTGAGTTCCAGCCTGCTGGTGCGTCGCTCCATTGCGGCGGGGATCGGGATCGGGGAGATTCCGGTGTCTGTGGGGGAGAGGGCCGGATTGGTCAGGCTGTGGCCGGAACGGACGCGGCCGTTGCCTTATGACGTATGGCTGGTGACCCATGCCGATTTGCGGCACACCGCGCGGGTGCGGGCGGTGATTGAGGAGATTGTCGAGGCTTTTGCCGAGCCCGTTTAGTGATGTGACAGAGCCCCCCCTGTGGGAGCGGGCTTGCCCGCGATGGCGGTGGGTCTGTCGAATTCAATGCTGGATGTGCCGGCCTCTTCGCGGGCAAGCCCGCTCCCACAAGGGTCTCTGTCGTACACAGAATCTGTGTCTGCAGGAGAACATTGTGAGAGCGAGCCAATCCGTCATGGCATTTCCGGCAATTCCTGCGGCCGCAGATCGAACACCAGCACTTCCGCATCCACACCGTTGCTCAAGGTCAGCAGCTGCTCCTCACGAACCCGCACGCCGTCGCCTTCCTTCAGGCTCAGGCCGTTGAGTTCGACGCTGCCCCGCGCCACGTGTACATAGGCGTAGCGATTGGCAGCCAATTCCAGAGTGGCGCTTTCCTGACCGTCGATGAGGCCCGCGTAGACCCGTGCATCCTGGCGCACCTTCAGCGAACCGTTGGCGCCGTCGGGGGAGATGATCAGTTGCAGGCGACCGCGTTTTTTCTGCGGGCTGAAGTGCTCCTGCTGATAGCGCGGTTTGGCGCCGCTGACCTCGGGCACGATCCAGATCTGCAGGAAGTGCACCGGGCGTTTGTCCGAGTGGTTGAACTCACTGTGGGCCACGCCGCTGCCGGCACTCATCAACTGCACATCGCCGGGGCGGATTACGGAACCGGTGCCCAGGGTGTCCTTGTGTTCCAGGGCGCCATCGAGCACGTAGGAAAAGATTTCCATGTCGCGGTGCGGGTGCTGGCCGAAACCTTTGCCCGCGGCCACTCGGTCATCGTTGATCACCAGCAGATCGGAAAAACCCTGTTCTTTCGGATTGCGGTAATTGGCGAAGGAGAAGGTGTGGAACGACTTCAACCAGCCATGATTGGCCATGCCGCGATCAGAAGCTTTGCGTAGGGTCAGCATGATGAATTCTCCTGTGGGGACGTTGATTCGTCCGAGTGAGGAGAAGGTTAATGGTTACTGGTTGGTGCAATAAGTAGATGGAAATTGAAATACTGTCTCGTTCAGGTTGACAGTAAAGAGAAGGCGACGCTCAATCCACGGTGCGCCATAATGCGAGGCATTACACGGACCCTGTAGGAGCGAGCATGCTCGCGATGGTCGTCAACGATGACGCTGGCTTGCTGAATGCCCGCGTCGTCCGGGCATTCATCGCGAGCAAGCTCGCTCCTACAGGGGCAGAGTCAGCCTTTCGAGACAAGTGATATCCAACCCATGAAAACCGTGGCCATGGTGCTGTTCCCCGATTTCCTCCTGCTCGACATGGCCGGGCCCATGGAGGTGTTTTCCATTGCCAATCGGTACCTCAAGCCCGACGACCACTACGTGCTGACCACCCTGGGCACCGAGCCCGGTCCGCTGCGCGCATCCAATGGCGTCAACGTGCACGCCGATCTGCACATCGATCAGGCCTGCGACGGCTACGACCTGCTGCTGGTCCCCGGCGGTCCCGGTGCCTACAACGAACGGCATCCGCCGCTGCTCGACTGGCTCAGGCACAACGCCAGCCGCTCCAAAGCCTACGGCTCGATCTGCACCGGCGCCTTTGTCCTGGGCCACGCCGGGCTGATCGACGGCTACCGCGTGACGACCCACTGGCACTACATCGAGCGCCTGATCAAGGCGTTCCCGAACACCACCGTCGAGACCGACCTGATTTATGTGCAGGACCGCAACCTGATCACTTCCGGCGGAGTGACCGCCGGTATCGACCTGGCGCTGTCGGTGGTCGCCGAAGACCACGGCAAGAAAGTCGCCCAGGACGTGGCCAAGGTGTTGCTGGTGGTCATGAAGCGCCAGGGTGGCCAGGCGCAGTTCAGCCCGTTGATGGCCACCGTGGCGCCCCAGGAAACCGCGATCACACGGGTGCAGAACCATGTGCTGGAGCACCTGGACGAAAGCTTCAGCATCGAACGCATGGCGGGGCTTGCGAACATGAGTGCCCGGCATTTCGCCAGGGTCTTTGCCCGTGAAGTAGGCATGACGCCCATGGAGTTTCTGCAAAGCGCCCGCATCGACTGCGCGCGAGCTCTGCTGGAAACCAGCGATCTGCCGCTCAAGACCGTGGCCTTCAAAAGCGGCTTCGGTAGCGTGCGCCACATGCGCTTTCTGTTCGGCGAAAAGCTCGGCCTGACGCCGACCCAGTACCGCGAACAGTTCAATTAATGCCGGGGTGTCCGTTGCGCGCATCGCAATGGCCGTGACACTCCCCCCTTGGCGGTTGTACCGTCATCAGAGCCTGCCAATATAACCCTGAACTCATTACAAGGAAGGTACGGAGCCTGGATGGACTCGCGTGCCGGGCCGGCTCCTGGTGGATGACGTCAGATGAATAGCCTTGGAAATGCCCACAGCGACACGGTACTGCGCTTCGGCCCCTACGCCTTCCACATGCAGCAGCGACTGGTGCTGGACGGCGACGAGCCGATGCGCCTGGGCGGACGCGCCCTGGATATCCTCCAGGTGCTGGTCGAACACGCCGGCTCCGTGATCAGCAAAGAGCAGATCATCGCCCAGGTGTGGCCGCGCTCGGTGGTCGAGGAAATCAACCTGCGGGTGCACATCGCGGCGCTGCGTCGGGCCTTTCGCGACGGGCAGGACGGTCACTGCTACATCGTCAACATTCCCCAGCGCGGTTACAGCTTCGTTGCACCGGTGCAACAAGCCGCGCAAATCACCCCGATCCCCCTCGAACACCTGCATAAACCCCAGCACAACCTGCCGGCGCGACTGACCTCGATCATCGGCCGTGATGCGGTGGTGGGCAGTCTGATGCGATTGCTGCCGACGCGACGGCTGATGACCCTGGTCGGCCCCTGTGGCATCGGCAAGACCACGGTCGCACTGCGGGTCGGCGAGTTGCTGTTGCAGCATTTTCACGACGGCGTGTGGCGGGTGGATCTGGCGTTGATCGATGACCCGCAGCAATTGGTCGATCACATCGCACAAACGCTGGATCTCACCCTTGAGGCGCTCGAACAACGGCACGCGCTGTTGATCCTCGATAACGGCGAACACCTGCTGGAACGCTGCCGGTCGCTGGTCGAAACGCTGCTGGCCTCGGCGCCGCGCCTGTCGATTCTGGTGACCAGCCGCGAGCCGTTGCTTGCCGACGGCGAAACCCTTTTGCCATTGCCGCCGTTGGTGGTGCCGCCGGCCTCGGCGTTGCGCAGTGTCGAGGAAGTCATGGGCTACTCGGCGGTGCATCTGTTCGTCTGCCGCGCCCGCGCGCGTCAGCAGGGGTTTGTCCTGCGCGAGCAGGACTTGCGGGTGGTACGCGACATTTGCCGGCGTCTCGATGGACTGCCTCTGGCCATCGAACTGGCGGCCGCGCAGATCGACGCGCTGGCGTTGGTGGGCGTACAGGCGCAGCTGGATAACTGCTTTCAACTGCTGACCCAGGGCCGGCGCACGGCGGTCCCTCGGCATCAGACCCTCATGGCTGCACTGGACTGGAGCTACGAGCGTCTGAGCCCGGTTGAGCAGACCGTGTTGCAGCGCCTGGCGGTGTTCAAATCCGCGTTCACCCTGGACGCGGCGTTGGGCGTGGTCAGCTGCGACACCCTGGTGCCCGCCAGTCTGACCAAGGTGCTGGACAGCCTGGCCCTCAAATCGCTGTTGTCGCTTGAGCAGATTCAAGGCGTGAACCGCTACCGTTTCCTCAACACCACCCGTCGTTATGCTCTGGAAAAACTCGAGCACAGTGGCGACCTGCGCCGCTTCCAGATTCGCTACGCCGGCTTCATCGGGCAGGGGCTGCGGCCGTCAGAGCCGCAGGTGATTCTGCAACTGGCCGAGTAAGCCGCCCACGGCGAGCAGGTCGGGGGTGTGATGGCCTTCGGTGAAGCGCCGGTAGATCGGCGCCAGCAGGTCATGGGCCTGACGGTAACGCCGCTGGCGCTGCCACAGCCGCGCCAGCGACGTGGCACTGCGCAACTCCCACGCCAATGCACCTTGAGACCGGGCCACGTTGAGCGCCTTGAGCAGTACGGTTTCGGCGGTGCAATCCTTGATCGGGCAGTCGTCGGCCAGTAGAGAGTCGGCCCTGGCTCGCAGAATCTCCGCGGTGCTCCAGCCCGCCGCGCCGCTGTCGGCGCGCTTGAGCAGTTGCTCGTCGACGAAGCCGCCGTCCAGCGTGACCATGATTTCCTTGATCAAGCCGACGCCCGGACCTGGCGCGACCTGCCCGACGTCAGCATCGATGACCTGCGCATAGTGCTGCGCCCAGGTGTAGAACAGCATCACCGAATGTTTTTGCGCCTGTTCCAGCAGCATACGCAGCAGGTCGCGGGCGGTCTGTGTGTCGCCGTTGTAATGGGCGATCAGGCAGCCCGCAAGCGCCAGGGTGTAGCAGATTGACGTGCCATGATTGATTTGCAGGGCGATGTCCAGCGCCTGCCGGGCCGTGCGCCAGGCCCGTTCCGGCTGACCTTGCAGCCAGAGAATCCGCGCCAGGATGGTCAGGGACGCCACGCTCTGGTCGTACTGCACGCCGAAGCCGTGGGTGAAGCGGTTGAGATGGCCGCTGTGGGCCATGCGCTGGATGACTTCTTCGGCATTGAGCCGCGCCCGTGACTGGTCGCCGGCAAAATGCAGCGCCAGCACCCGCAGGCGATGGGTACTGAGCGACAGCAGCGGATCGCCATGCAGGCCCAGGCGATCGAACTGCTGGGTCTGCTCCAGCGCCATCTGGTACTGGCCGCAGCTGAGGTTGACCGCCATGTGCCCGGAGACGGCGCGCAATTCTCCGACCACGTCATCGCATTGTCTGGCGAGGGTGCGGGCGGTGACGAAGGCGCCGATGGTTTCCGCGGTGCCACCCTGGACGTGATAGCAGGCGCTGCCCAGGGCCAGCTTCAGGGCCATTTGCAAGCGCGGGCAAGGTTCGGGCGCGGCCTCCAGCAAGGCGAGCGCCTTGCGCACATGACCGCCGTGTTCCTTGAGCAGCGACAACTCCTGCCAGAGCGGCGTGGACGCCGCGGTCAGGCGGATCGCCAGCGCCTGCGGGCCCTGGGCATTCAGGCCCCAGTCGAGCGCCGCGCGAATGTCTTCCAGGCCCCGGGCATAGCGTTCGATCCAAAGACTGGTCGGCGTGCGTTCCCATTCCTTTTGCGCCTGTTGCATCAGCGCCAGGCAGCGCTCGGTATGGCGCTCGCGGGTGGCGGGCAGTTCGGCGGCCTGTTCGAGTTTTTCCAGGGCGTAGCGGCGGGTGGTGTCGAGCAACCGGTAGAACACCTCCTCGTCGCCGACGTCCACGCTCAGCAGGGACTTGGCCACCAGTTGCGTGATCGAGCCAAATACCTCGCGAGGTTCGATGTGTTCGCCGACGATCACTGCCGCCGCCGAGGCCAGGGTGAAGCCGCCACGGAAGATGCCCAGTCGGCGCAGGCAAGTCTGTTCGCAGGGGCTGAGCAGCTGGAAGCTCCAGTCCAGTGTGGCGCGCAGGGTCTGGTGACGGCCGGGAGTGGTCTGGCTGCAGTGGGGAAGCAGGCGGAAGCTGTCGTGCAGTTGCCCCAGCAAACCATCGAGACCCAGGCTGGCGACTTGCGCGGCGGCCAGTTCCAGAGCCAGTGGAATGCCGTCGAGGCGTCGGCAGATGTCGATCACCAGAGGCAACTGGGCATCGCTGAATTCGAAGCTGTCATGGCTGGCCATGGCCCGTTCGATGAACAGCTGCAACGCGGAAAAACTCAGGGCCTGGGCACGGTCCAGGACGGCGATGGGTGGCGGGCAGTCGAGGGATTCCAGGCGCTGCACGAATTCGCCTTCGGCCCGCAGGCTCTCGCGGCTGGTGGCCAGGATGTGCACTTGCGGTGCGCCACGCAGCAGGCTTTCGCAGAGCAGGGCCACGTCGTCGAGCAGGTGCTCGCAGTTATCGATGACCAGCAGCATCTGCCGCTCGCGCAGGAACAGAGCGAGGCTGGTCAGCGGTTCGGCGTCGTGCAGGGACAGTTCCAGCAGCGCGGCCAGATGGCCGGTGATCATCAGCGGGTCGGTGATCGGTGCCAGGTCCAGCAGGCGGATGCCGTCACGGTAGCGGCCGATCAGTTGTTCGGCGGCGCTCAGGGCAACGGTGGTCTTGCCGATGCCGCCGGGGCCGATCAGCGTAATGAAGCGCTGGCGCGGCAGTTGCTCCACCAGGCTGTCGACCAGCGCCTGGCGACCGATCAGACGGGTGCTGCGCAGGGGCAGGTTGTGCCTGCGGGATGCAAGCGGCTCGCCTGACGGGCGCGGCTGGGCTTGATCGAGAAAGAACGGGGCGACGAAGCTGTAGCCACGCTGGGCCACGGTAACGATGTAGCGCTGGCCGGCCTGACCGTCGCCGAGGGCCTTGCGCAGCGCTGCCATGTGCACCCGCAGGTTGATCTCTTCGACAACTGTGTCAGGCCAGACTTCGGCCATCAGTTGCTGCTTGCTGACCACGTTCCCGGCGTGTTCCAGCAGGATCAACAGGATGTCCATTGCTCGCCGCCCCAGGCGCAGGGGCTGGTCGGCCTCCATCACCAGGCGTTGCGCGGGGTAGATCCTGTAGGGGCCGAAATGCACGGCCTGTTCGAGGGAAAGGGTCAACGGGTCGCTCCTGTTACAGCCGTCTGTTACGCGGCTTTCAGGCATGTTCTCAGGTTTTTGCGGCAGTGCAATGCGTGGCGGGCATGACTGCGCGGTGTTCACTTCGACTGGCGGTTGTCCGGGAGTGGTGAAGGCTCCGTATTCATTGGGTGTCGCCTGGGTTACGCGGATGTCGAGGCTCTGGGCGGCCCAGGAAAATTAACAACGTTTAACTCGTCGTACTTTCGTTCCGGTTCAACACTGGCCCGGTATTGGGATTTCATTCATCGGAAGGACGCCGTAATGATCAACGTGGTGGTGGTCTATCACAGTGGCTACGGGCATACCCGGGTCATGGCCGAGGCGGTGGCCCAGGGGGTGGAACGGCACCCGGGCAGCCAGTGCCGGCTTGTCTCTGTCGACGATGTGAGCGACCACTGGGACCTCCTGCACCGTGCCGATGCGATCATCTTCGGCGCACCGACCTACATGGGCAGCGCCTCGGCGGCGTTCAAGGGTTTCATGGAAGCTACTGCGGCCTTCTATCTGGCGCAACCCTGGCGCGACAAGCTGGCTGCCGGGTTCACCAATTCCGGCTGTTTGTGCGGCGACAAACTCAACACCTTGCTGCAGTTGGCAGTGTTCGCGGCCCAGCACTCGATGATCTGGGTCGGCCTGGATCTATTGCCTGCGCGATCGGGCATCGGGGTGTTCGATGGGCAACTCAATCGCCTCGGCAGCTCGCTGGGCGCGATGGCTCAGTCCAATGTCGAGCAGTCCCCCGAGCAGGCGCCGCCAGCGGAAGATCGTTGCACTGCCGCGCATTTGGGGGAGAGGGTGGCACGGCTTGCCGCCCGGATGCGTCGTGGGGCGATTGATTCGGATCAAGGGAGCGGTCGTTGAGGCGGCAAGATTGCCGAAAGGTTCTACGCTCAGTGTCTGGCCCGACGCGGGCGAAGATTCGCGCCGGTTTTCGCTCCTGATGAGCGGCAGTCAATTGAGAGTCCATTCATGAAAAAGCTGACCAACGCCACCGGCGCCCCGGTAGCCGACAACCTCAATATCCAGACCGCCGGCCCCCGTGGTCCTGCGCTGTTGCAAGATGTCTGGCTGCTGGAAAAACTCGCCCACTTCGACCGTGAACTGATTCCCGAACGACGCATGCACGCCAAGGGGTCGGGAGCCTATGGCACCTTCACCGTGACCAATGACATTACTCGTTACACAAAAGCCGACATCTTCAGCTCGGTGGGCAAGGAGACGCCGCTGTTCGTGCGCTTCTCGTCCGTGGCCGGTGAGCGGGGCGCCGCCGATGCCGAGCGTGACATCCGTGGCTTCGCGGTGAAGTTCTACACCGACGAAGGCAACTGGGACATCGTCGGCAACAACACCCCGGTGTTCTTCTTCCGCGACCCGCTGCGTTTTTCCGACCTCAACCATGTAGTCAAGCGCGATCCGCGCACCGGTTTGCGCAACGCCACCAGCAACTGGGATTTCTGGACCCTGCTGCCCGAGGCGCTGCACCAGGTCACGATTGTCATGAGTGATCGCGGCATTCCCACCAGCTTCCGCCACATGCACGGCTTTGGCAGCCACACCTTCAGCCTGATCAATCGTGACAATGAGCGGGTCTGGGTCAAGTTCCATTTCGTCTGTCAGCAGGGCATCGAGAACCTGTCGGATGCCGAGGCGGCCGAGGTGGTCGGCAAGGACCGCGAAAGCAATCTGCGGGATCTGTACGAGACCATCGAGCAAGGCAGTTTCCCGCGCTGGAAACTGTGCATCCAGGTGATGACTCAGGAGCAGGCCAACAACCATCGGCACAACCCGTTCGATCTGACCAAGGTCTGGCCCCATGGCGAGTATCCACTGATCGAGGTCGGGATCATGGAGCTCAATCGCAACGCCGAAAACCACTTCGCCGAAATCGAACAGGCAGCGTTCTCGCCGGCCAACGTGGTGCCCGGCGTCAGCTTCTCGCCGGACCGCATGCTTCAGGCGCGGCTGTTCTCCTATGGCGATGCCCAGCGTTATCGGCTGGGGGTGAATTTCAATCACATTCCGGTCAACGCCCCGCGCTGCCCGCATCACAGTTACCACCGCGACGGCGCCATGCGTACTGATGGCAACCTGGGTGGCACCGCCAGTTATTTCCCCAACAGCGTCGGCGAATGGGAAGACTCCAAGGAGTTGTCCGAGCCGCCACTGCCGCTGGAAGGTTTCGCGCAGAACTATGACCATCGCCTGGAAGAGGATCACTTCGAACAACCGGGCAATCTGTTCCGCCTGCTCGATCCCGAGCGTCAGCGCCTGCTGTTCGAAAACACCGCACGGGCCATGAACGGCGTGCCGCACCTGATTCGCCAGCGGCATATCGACAACTGCACCAAGGCCGATCCCGCCTACGGTCGCGGGGTGGCCGAAGCGCTGGAACGGCTGGTGCCGCTAGGCTGAGCGCATGACCTGTAGGAGCGAGGCTTGCCCGCGAAGACGGAGGTGAAATCACCATCGCA
>NZ_JBSVXG010000191.1:0-11254 GCF_054070595.1 Pseudomonas sp. SDO55104_S430
TTAGAGAAATTGCCAATACTCACAAATTTCCGTTGTCACGCTTTATAAATGATTGCATGAAGGAATACTTAGATGTAAGCAAAGTTAACGGATTCAACAAAGATGTAACGCTACAAGTGGGGATTAGAAACTTTCAAACCCAAGACAAATAAAAGCCCATAGGGCTTTTTATTTATCTTCTTTACGTCTCGGCTTTAAATCCATTCCAACCCCACGGCGACGGGTTCTTTTGTTTTGGTCATTATCTAGCTTATTCTGTTTTTGTGCTTCTTCAATTTTCTCATTACGTTCGTTTATTTTCTCTTGTAGTATCTCTTCCCTGATTTCCGGGCTTTCTATCTTTTCAAGTTTCTTCTGTATTGCTTCATATAGTTCAATTTCTTGCCTTGCTTCATCTAAGCCATCAACATCAAATTCTTTAAGTCTCTCTACAAACTCCTTGTTAGCTTCATAGGCTTCCTCATCAAGAAAGTCAAAGCCGGGGTTGTTGTGCTCAATTTCTTTAAGGAAGATGTTGAAATCTTGTTTAATCTCAATTGTCTTTTGAGCTTGATACGCATTAAGTGATTCCGCATAAATAGGGGTATCCTTTAACAACTGTTTGTGGTCGATGATGATTTCATCAAACTCACCTTTCAAGTTTGGGTGGTCAGTGTAAGCCACAAATAATTCTGTGTTGAGTTGTTTGAACTCTTCTTTTTTATCTGCTGGTGCATTGTCAAATTCATTTCCGAAACATCTGCGGCAAGTAATAGAACCGTGTTCCATACAAAGCATTTCTGGTGTGACCTTATTCAATACCTCACGTAAGGCGTCTTGTGGGGTAGGTTTAAACATACTATTCAACTCATCAATCAAGTCATCATTAGTCGCTGCAACGTGTTCTTGTTCAACCTGCTTTGTAGGCTCTTCTGGTGTCTCTGGTGCGTTTTGAGCAGGCGTAGGCATGACTGGTGGGACAATGATAGGTTCTACTGGTTTAGCTGGCTCTACGGCCACCGTAGGAGCTTCTAGTTTAGGTTCTGGCTTCTTGTTCATAGAAGCGTATTGCTCTTGGATTTTCTTCAATTCTTCAAGGTCTGCTGGTGTAGGTTTGTAACCTTCAAGCTTGAACCCTTTGGCTTCCAATCCCATTAACTGAAATTCAAGCCATATATTTTTCTTAAAGAAATCAGGGCCATTCACTGTAAATGATTGTGGTGGTTTGGCGTCGGCAACAAGTCTTTGAATGCCAGCCTTTGCTGACTGTCTTGATAAATCATGGAATGAAACTTTTGATGGGTCTTTGTAATACTCGAATGATTTCTTGCTGCTGGCTGAATTATAGAAATATTCAACCTTGTCACTATGCTGAATAAACTTGAACTTGGTGGCAAGCACTGAGTTCGGTTTAATCTTTTTCATGTAGTCGGGTGCTGCTTCCTTGGAAGCAATAGAACAATCTTCGTATTTCTTAACGTTGTGCTTATTTTTCAAAGTCTGCTCAAAGCCAGTGTCATCACCTAGTTTCGCTTTAAGTGTTTTGTAAGATAGGCCAAGCTCGGATGCTTTGAATATCTGGTCTTCATGTTGAATGGAAAAGGATGTTTTCCCATTATAGATAACGTTGTATCCGTTATCTGCGATTTTTTTTATGAAGTCACTCGGAGAGCTAGACTGTTGCAGGAAAATTTTTAAGTCAGTCTTCATTTCTTCTTTATTAGAAATAATCCCACGTATTTCAAGCATGCGTTCATTTGATGATGGTTTTTTGTAGGCGTATTTTTTATTTATTAAATCTCTCTTTTGCTCCGCTGTTTTGTTTTTGTATTTTGAATTATTGTTCAAAGTATCAATGTCTCTTGATATTCTATTTTTGGGAGCAATCAAGTTGTGTTTCTTTTCTAGAAGTTCGCACTCTCTTTCTATCTTGCGATAGTCGTTGCTGACGTTGTAGCATTTACCATCAAAGTCTTTTATTGCCCATACAATATGAACATGAACCTCATCTGTATCAATGTGAACGCCTAACGAATACTTTCTGTTTGAAAGTTTATGCGTGGCCTCATAAAGTTCTTTTGCAATATCTCGGGCTTGCTCTGGTGTAATATTGTCATTCGTATGAAAGCTAACAACATCGTGCTGGGTTCTAACTGATTGCTTTCTACCTTTCTTGTCGTCAGTAATATCGCTTTCAATTGATTGCGATATTGCTTTCGCAATATCTTTCTTTGAAGCATTCAAAGGCGTGTGCATGTTGGACTCGAATAATACGCACCCATCTTCTTTGTTGAAATACTTGGCCGTTTTGTAAATGGCTGATTTTGATTTTTGAGTGCTGAGTTTTTTGCGTATCATGACTTACCTACAATGGTTAACTTCTCCTTTTTTAGTTTGTCCAACTTGTTAGTAAGTATGGTTATGTTTTTGTCGAGAGCATTTAGTTGTTGCAGAATATCAAAGGGTGGCTCTTCTTTTGCGTTTAGGCTTTTGGCTATTTGATTTAAGTTGTTCCCATATCCGCCCAGCAACTTTTCAATCTTATCAATATCTTGTCTAAGCTCAGGATGGGTGACTTGAATAATTTCATTGATGCCATTATTAACGACGTGAGAAATAAAGCCGGACTGGCTTTTATTTATCAAGTCTCTTTGTTGTTCGATTTTTATGTAATCACTTTCGGAAATTCTTACATTTAATTGTCTTGGTTTTTTATTATCATTCATACATTCCTCATGGTTGTTGATTTGTTTTTGATTTTAATTTTTCAAACGTAGTGCGAAAAATCGAGCGTAAATGTAAGCAATGAACGGAGTGAAATTGCTATACATTTACATTGCTCGCATATAAAGAATTCAAACTACTAATATCAAGTTACCATATATTAAAATGTTTTCAAGTTTGTATAGTATTCAAGAATGAGTAGGTGGCGTGCTAGTTGTGTGTAGCAGCGTATAGTAACGTATAGCAGACATAAAAAAGGCCACCTACTTAGGCAGCCTAATTTTATTATGATGGCGTCAATTGAAATATTCGTTAAGATTGTTGATGCCAAACTCTTTAAGTGGATTATGTAGACTGAAATGTTTTGCTATGCGGTCAATTTCAAAACCATTCTGGAAAATCTTCGCAAACAAAGTTCTTGTGGTTTTGTCGAATTTGAATTTGAAAGTTATATCGTTAGCGACAAAGAATTGATTTATTTTTAAGCGGCCATCTTCTGTTTTATATAAATCAATTATGTCGTTTTCCGAGTAAATGTTTATAGTGGTTTTCTTGATGTTTATTTGTGTTTGTAGCTCTGCAAGGTTTTGTTCAATATCGTTGATGGTTGCTTCTGTTTTGCTGACTACTTGCAAGAATTCTTGCGGGATAACACCGCTGGTGAAGCCTGCAAAAGACTTCATCAGGTTGTCTCTGTAACTTTTTTGTTCAAGCAATAGGTTGCTCAATTCAACAATTATCTTGTTGTCTTTGGTTTGGTTTTCTCTGTTTGAAAGTAGCTTGATTAGTAGCTCTTTAAAATTTTCTACTCGTTCTTCCTCATCAATATCTTCCTGTGTTGGAAGGCGATACCTCATGCCGCTTTCGCGAGTAATCCATTCATACTCAATTTCAGTATCCGGCATTTCGTTTTGCCACGGGTGAACGTCGAAGTCTTCATCCGTCGTGGATTGATATATGAGTTCAAGAAATAACCCAAAAGCCAAGTCAAAACGAAAGCGTGGTTGGTCACATCCATTTTTTAATTCTTTGCGTGTGTAGCATTGAAAATACGGATAAACGACGCCTTTGGGGTTTGTTTGTTTTTCAAACAACATAGATGCCTCACAACAATCACATTTGATGCTGTGGCGGAAAATGTTCAAGCTACCAACACTTTGGTTGCCGTAGTTTTTTCTTTGTGCTCTATTTTTCATTGCTGCTATTGCTTCATTAAACAGCTCATATGAAACGATTTGCGGATAATAGTTTTCAATGTATCGCTCAAATACTTTCTTTTTGTTTTCGTCTCTTCGTTGAGCCATGTAAGCACCGAGAACGTATTTCGTATCTATTAGATGCTTTATATTTCTACTTGACCATTTTCGTTTTGAATAAGCATTGAGCTTTTTAATTGACAATGACACGCCAACATATTTCAAGCTCTCAAAGAAATCTCTTATTTCCTGAGCTTCTTCTTCCTCGATTTCAAAGCAGTTAAGCTCTGTATTGTATCGAATTCCATATGGTGGATTATGGGCGTTAAAAATGACTTTTTCTTCTTCGGCTAACTTCTTGGCTCTATTCCATGCGGATTTTCTACGAACTGATTTTGTCTTACTTTCTTCGTATGCTCGCTTTGCGATAACACTTAAAAGAATATCTTGCTGTAAGTCATCAATACGGTTTGTTTCGTTTGGTTTTTCATATCGTTGACCATCAATAGTGGTTATTAAAATAACCCCTTTTTCAAGGATGCCATTGACTAGCTCTTTTGCTTGCAGAAGTCTTTGACGACTAAGCCGGTCGATACTTTCAACAAATATATAATCGCCCTCTTTGATATGCATATCGCTAATCATATCAATGAGTTCTTTTAGTTTTCCTTTTCGTTTGTTGCTTCCATCGTGTGCAGATATGCCCGTATCCGAGTAGATATTCTCGGGCGGCAACTCAATACCTTGTTGCTTTGTAATGGCTTGGATTGATGCCATTTGACGGTCTACGGAATCCCTACCGGCTTCACCTTGGGCTTTTGATGAGTAGCGTATGTATGCGTAAGCGGTAGGCATTTGGAGCTTCCTGTGTCCGTGTCAGAAAGTGTGAGAATAACACCTGCCGCTCTCCAGCGGCTCCCTGAGAACCTCCAGCACTTTGCGATCAAATTCCGGAAGCTCGTCCAAAAACAGAACACCGTGATGGGCCAACGTGATCTCGCCGGGTTGCGGTTTTGAGCTGCCACCGACCAGCGCCGGGCCCGATGCTGAGTGATGGGGTTGGCGAAACGGTCTCTGCGGCCAATGGGTCAGCGGCGCGCCACTGGAAACCGACTGGATCGCCGCCACTTCCAGGGCCTCCTGCTCAGTCAGAGGCGGCAACAACCCAGGCAATCGACTGGCGAGTAGCGTCTTCCCCGTCCCCGGTGGTCCGCTGAAAAGCAGGTTGTGCGCCCCAGCCGCCGCAATCAGCAGCGCGCGCTTGGCTGCCTGTTGGCCCTGAACTTCATTGAGATCGGGATAAGGTTTGGCGGCATGGAACAAACCATCCGAAACATAAGGCTCAACCGGCGTATGCCCGTTGAAATGCGCCACCGCCTGCAGCAGATGATCCACCGCAATCACCTTCAGGCCCGACGCCAGACACGCCTCCTCGGCATTCGCCCGCGGCACCACCAGCGTCCGCCCGGCCTTGCGCGCCGCCAGCGCCGCCGGCAACACCCCGCGCACCGGCCGCACCTCGCCGGACAACGCCAACTCGCCCAGGCATTCCACATCGTCGAGGGTCAGCGTCGGCACCTGCACACTCGCCGACAGAATCCCCAAGGCAATCGCCAGATCGAACCGCCCACCATCCTTGGGCAAATCCGCCGGCGCCAGATTCAACGTAATCCGCCGCGCCGGAAACTGCAGCCCCGAATTGATGATCGCGCTGCGCACGCGATCCTTGCTCTCCTTCACCGCCGCCTCGGGCAAGCCGACCATGGTCAGCGACGGCAACCCATTGGCCAAATGGACTTCAACAGTAACGGCGGGAGCATCCACGCCAACCTGGGCGCGGCTGTGGACAATGGAGAGAGCCATGATCGTTCCTTGAAATGATGGGGGCCGCTTCCTGCGGGTTTTTCAAGGGTAGACACAAGGCGGAAATTTCGCGGGGCGAAGACGAGAGCAAACCTTCGCAGGATGTTGCCACCTGTAGGAGCGAGCTTGCTCGCGATGGGCTCAAGGACGACGCGTTACCACAGAAACCCCGCGTTATCGTTAACGACCATCGCGAGCAAGCTAGCTCCTACAGGGTGGTATTCATGCAGTTTCGTTGGGGTGAGATTCAGGCTCTTTTGAAGGGTGGCAGCTGCGTGCAGGTTGGCGAGCCGGCCAAGCGAATACCGGCAGACCCGAAGGCCTCCCACACGCAACCGCCATGAAGGTCAGCGTAATCGGCTGCAAGGCCTCGTTTTTGTAGGATCGTTCCCAAGTAGTTGAAGGACATCGGTGAAAAGGGTTGAGTGGGATTGTCTCGTCATAGCTGATGCATCAGCTTGGCCGCTGAATACTGCGTCTGGAGACGAACATGAGCAGCAACGGTATGCGCCCGGTCCACCCCGGAGAGATCCTGAGTCAGGAGTTTATGAAACCGTTGGGCATGAGCATTTTGGATCTGGCCGTCTCAATGCATGAGCCTTTGAGTGAGGTGGTGAGGCTGACGGAATGCCGGATCAGGATCGATGCCGATCTGGCAATCAAGCTTTCCAAAGTCTTCAAAACCACGCCCGAATTCTGGATGAATCTTCAATCGACTTACGATTTGCGTAGAGCGCAGATCAGGAGTGGTTCATTGCCCGTCAGTTAAGAGCTTTAACAGCAATGAGGACATTGTGGTGAGGGGATTTATCCCCGTTGGGCTGCGAAGCGGCCCCAAAATCTGCCACCGCAGTCTTTCTGTTACACCGCATTGGCAGGGTTTGCGACTGCTGCGCAGCCGAACGGGGATAAATCCCCTCGCCACAATGACCTCATCGTCTGTTTAATCTTTAACTGACTGGCATTAAGGCGTAGATGACGCCTCTGACGTTATAGCGACTGCAGCATCCGAGAAACACGTTTCCACCACGATCCCACCAGCGGGCGTTTTTCCTGCTCCCCATCCGCCAGCATCTGTGGCACATCCTGCAGCCTGATCCACGGCTGGTTATTCCAGTGCAACAAGCTCAACGACATTCGTGGCCAGTTGAGCAGGCTCAGTTGTGGGCGTTCGGTGGTGGTGGGGTGTTGGGTGTCGCGCAGGGTGGGGACGACTTCGTGGGTGAGCCATTCGCGCAGGGCTCGGTATTCGGGGGAGTAGTGGTAGATGAGCAGGGCGTAGACGCCGGATTCGCTGATGAGCAGGGTGTTTTCGATGTGGTCGTGGATCAGGACTCTGGTGATCTGGTGCTGATCTGGGTCGAGTTTTCGCAGGAGTCGGTCGTTTAAGTAGATGCGTAGCAGGCGGCCAAGATCGCGAGCGCAGAACCAGGGTTGGTTTTGTATGAGGAGGGCGTGGAGTTGGAGTTTATGGCGGGTGAAGGTGTAGGGGGTCAGGTAGTTTTCGTCCATGGTGCAGTCTCGGGATGGAATGAATAAAACTGCCTCTGATCGTCGCCAAACGAAAAGGGTGGCAGCTATGCGCGGGTTGGCGAACCGGAGAATCCCGAAACCGGCAGACCAAAAGGTCTCCCACGCAAAGCCGCCATGACTCGAGATGGGAATATTTCCTTGTTCGAATGTGGTCGCGGTGCGTCGGGGTTTTCCAGGTCGCCAAACCCAGTGCTGAACATCCAGCTGGGAATGAGCATAAAAACCGGGGGCTTTTCGACGCAATCGGACGGCGGTGTGATTTTTGTAGGACGTTGCCGAGAATGTTGCAGGGCTAAAGATCAAAGATCGCAGCCTGCGGCAGTTCCTACAGGTGAAGCTGAAGGCCGTTCCGGCCTTCAATCGCGAGCAGGCTCGCTCCCACAGAAGGGCAGAGCGTTATTCCGTGGGCGGGGTGAGCTTCGCTTCCAGTTCGGCGACTTTGGCTTCCAGGCTTTCGAGGCGGGCGCGGGTGCGGGCGAGGACGACCATCTGGCTGTCGAATTCTTCGCGGCTCACCAGGTCCAGTTTGCTGAAGGCGCTTTGCAGCAGCATTTTGAACTGGCTTTCGATTTCGGCTTTCGGCAACGGGGTGTCGCCGCTGAAGAGGCGGGAGGCGGTGCCGCTCAGGGCGTCGAGGAAGTCTTTTGGCGCGAGCATGGTGAGTGTCCTGATAACGATGGCGGGCAGTGTATCACGCACCATCCATAGTCATTTTCACCGGGAAAACGTGCACGCTTTTCGCGCATGCGGACGGACGGCGCCGCACCGTTGTTGTGCGTATCTTGCCGGGTGTTGCCGCGAATCGGCGGGCATCCGCTGGCAAGCACTTGAAAACCGTGAATTTTGTAGAGATGGCAAGCTTTCTGCAAAGACACCAGTAACCCATGCACTGATGCAGTCGCTGTGACGAATGCAGTGCGCCAGGCGGAACACGGGGAGTGTTTTGCAAGGAACGGTCAGCGGCGTCGGATGGGCGGGTAAGGCCGACGAAGCGTTACAAAGCCAGGCACTGCGCTTAGACTTGAGACGGGTTTGTTTTCCTGGGGCAAGTCCACCAATTCGGGAGAGAGTTTTCATGAAGCTAGTCACTGCCATCATCAAGCCGTTCAAGTTGGACGACGTGCGCGAGTCGCTGTCCGAGATCGGCGTGCAGGGCATTACCGTCACTGAAGTCAAAGGCTTCGGTCGGCAGAAGGGTCACACCGAGCTGTATCGCGGCGCGGAATACGTGGTCGATTTCCTGCCAAAGGTGAAGATTGATGTCGCCATTGACGACAAGGATCTGGACCGGGTCATCGAGGCGATAACCAAGGCGGCCAACACCGGCAAGATCGGTGACGGCAAGATCTTCGTGGTCAATCTGGAACAGGCGATTCGCATCCGTACCGGCGAAACCGATACCGACGCAATCTAAGCCGCCCCAAACCCAACGCCCCAGGAGAAAACAAAATGACTCTGCGTAAATTCGCAGGGCTAGGAGCCCTGTTGTCCATCGTAATGCCAAGCCTTGCAATGGCGGCGGACGAAGTGGCGGCTCCAGTCCTCAATTCCGGCGACACCGCCTGGATGCTGACCGCGACAGCCCTTGTGCTGTTCATGACCATTCCCGGCCTTGCGCTGTTCTACGGCGGCATGGTTCGGTCGAAAAACATTCTTTCCGTGATGATGCAGTGCTTCGCCATTACCGGTCTGATCAGCGTGCTGTGGGTCATCTTTGGCTACAGCCTCGCGTTCGACACCACCGGCATGGAGCAGGGCGTCGTCAACTTCAATTCCTTCGTCGGCGGTCTGGGCAAAGCCTTCCTCGCCGGTGTGACGCCAGCCAGCGTGACCGGCCCTGCGGCGCTGTTCCCGGAAGCGGTGTTCATCACCTTCCAGATGACCTTCGCCATCATCACTCCGGCGCTGATCGTCGGTGCCTTCGCCGAGCGCATGAAGTTCTCCGCGATGCTGGTGTTCATGGGCATCTGGTTCACCGTGGTCTATGCACCGATCGCGCACATGGTCTGGTCCGGCAACGGCGGCCTGATGTGGGACTGGGGCGTGCTGGATTTCGCCGGCGGCACCGTGGTGCACATCAACGCCGGTATCGCAGGCCTGGTGGCGTGCCTGGTGCTGGGCAAGCGTAAAGGCTTCCCGACCACCCCGATGGCTCCGCACAACCTGGGTTACACCTTGATGGGCGCCGCGATGCTGTGGATCGGCTGGTTCGGTTTCAACGCCGGTTCCGCTGCTGCTGCCAACGGCACCGCCGGCATGGCGATGCTGGTGACCCAGATCGCAACCGCCGCTGCCGCATTGGGCTGGATGTTCGCCGAGTGGATCACTCACGGCAAACCAAGCGCACTGGGCATCGCTTCGGGCGTGGTTGCCGGCCTGGTCGCCATCACTCCGGCGGCGGGCACCGTAGGCCCGATGGGCGCTCTGGTAATCGGTCTGGCGGCAGGCGTGGTGTGCTTCTTCTGCGCCACTACCCTGAAACGCAAAATGGGCTACGACGATTCCCTGGATGCCTTCGGCGTCCACGGTGTCGGCGGTATCCTCGGCGCAATCCTGACCGGTGTTTTCGCAGCACCGTCCCTGGGTGGCTTCGGCACCGTGACCGACATCGCCGCACAAGTGTGGATCCAGTGCAAAGGCGTTGGCTTCACCGTGATCTACACCGCGATCGTCACCTACATCATCCTCAAGGTGCTGGATGCGGTGATGGGGCTGCGCGTCACTGAAGAAGAAGAGGCCGTCGGTATCGATCTGGCGCTTCACAACGAACGCGGCTACAACTTGTAAGCACGCGCACGCAAAAAACTTGCCCGGCTTGCCGGGCATTTTTTTGTCCTGGATTTGTCATCAGGGGCGCGGCTGAAAGGTTTTTTCCGGCAGCTTTTTGAACGTTTGGACGAGGTGGTTTTCTACGGTCAGAGGCACGCGCGTTCCAAGAAAAACAAGGGCCTTTGTTTTTTCCCAGACCGCGCTAGAATGCGCCCCGAACGAGCGGAGAACTGTATGTGGCAACAGACTCTGATAACCCTTCGGGCGCGGCCCAGGGGCTTTCATCTGGTAACGGACGAGTTACTCGCCGGCCTGCCTGAACTCAAGGCATGTCGGGTCGGTCTGTTGCATTTGTGGCTGCAGCATACCTCGGCGTCGTTGACCATCAACGAGAACGCCGATCCGGCAGTACGTCGCGACTTCGAACGATTTTTCAATCGTCTGATCCCACAAGGAACAGACGGCTATGAGCATAACGACGAAGGCCTGGACGACCTCCCGGCGCACTTCAAGGCCAGCGTGCTTGGCTGTCAGATCAGCCTGCCGATTTCGGCGGGTCGACTGGCGTTAGGGACCTGGCAAGGCGTTTATCTGGGCGAGCACCGTGATTTTGGCGGTGCTCGTAAAGTCCTCGCCACCTTGCACGGTGAAGAGGCATGAGCCGCTGGTCACCAGCGACTATTGAATTTTTCCGGCAGCCTTCGACAGAAGGCTAAGCTGGTCTATAACTAACCTGCTTTTCGCAAGTCATGAGGTAGAACATGAGCGACGATGATCTGGAAAACGACGACCTCGAAGTAGGCGACGAAGACGAGGCCGAAGAAGGCCTGGAAGCAGCGGCCGAAGACGTCGCTGAAGACAGCGGTGAAGACGCACCGGCCCCGACCGCCAAAGGCAAGTCCAAGGCTGCGGTATCGGTCGATGAGCTGCCGAGTGTCGAAGCCAAGAACAAAGAGCGTGATGCTCTGGCCAAGGCCATGGAAGAGTTCCTGGCCCGTGGTGGCAAGGTGCAGGAAGTGGAGGCCAACGTGGTCGCCGATCCGCCCAAGAAGCCTGACAACAAGTATGGCAGCCGGCCTATCTGAGCCTGCTCCACGCTTATTGAAAAAGCCCGCCGTCGCTGCGGGCTTTTTCATGTCTGGATAAAAGCTTCGCGGGCAAGCCTCGCTCCTACAGGGCTTGTGTAAAAC